>NZ_CAWPKW010000210.1:0-5205 GCF_963888615.1 Brasilonema octagenarum UFV-OR1
AGAACAACGCAATTATCAAAGCCTGGTTCATACAGGTGAACTTGCACAACTCAAAATTGAAGAAGAACTCAAACAACTGCAATCACAAATCAACTCCCTACACTCTGAAATTGGCCAAACAGGAAGCCAGATGATATCTTACAAGATTCAACTGCAGCAACGAGTGGTGCGATCGCCCGTTGATGGTGTGATTTTTGAATTCCCGACTACCAAGCCAGGAGCTGTACTACAACCAGGTCAGAGAGTTGCTCAAATTGCACAATTAAATCGTGGTTTAGTACTCAAGGCTGTGATGCCTAATCAGCATAGTGGCTTCTTAAAAGCGGGTATGCCTGTCAAAGCCAAGTTTGATGCTTATCCTTTCGGTGAGTATGGCATCGTGTCAGGAAAAGTCAATTGGATTTCTCCAGACTCCAAAGTTAGCCAAACACCTCAAGGGAGTGTAGAAAACTTTGAGTTAGAAATCACTTTGGATAAGCAGTATATCCACAATGGCAACAAACCTATTCAACTCACTCCTGGACAGACTGCAACAGCTGAGGTGGTTATCCGCCGACGACGTGTCATCCACTTTATCTTAGATCCATTTCAGAAATTGCACAAAGGTGGTTTAGAGGTTTAGTCAAAAGTCAACTTTAACAGTGAACAGTGATCAAGCAATTGATCACTGTTCACTGATAACTGTTTTAACGTTACCAGTCTCAAATTTTGGCGTTGCTGAATTAGGGGATGATGTAAAGAAATGTATATTTCCTTGAGAAGCTGCGTAAATCCCCAGCCAACCTCAGATAAATCAACGAGGAGTCAAATCAGAACAACCCTATTTCATGCTTCCATTCTCCAACGCCAAAATTTCAAATTTTTAGGAGAATCGTGTCGTGTCAAAACGTTTGATCATTTGCGGTGCAGACTTGGTTCGCAGTCTGAAACTTTCTTGCCAAATGCCTGATGTTGTCTATGCTGTAGCAAGCCAAAAAATTATTGCATCGGCGGCCCAACAGGCAGGGATTCAAGTCTCGGAAGAAGAACTTCAACAGGAAGGAGATAAATTACGCTTTGCGAAAAAACTTGTCAAAGCTCAAGACACTTGGGACTGGCTAAAAAAACATCATCTCTGTCTGGCTGAGTTTGAAGAATTGATTCATAACAACGTACTTGCTACTAAGTTAGCTAATCACCTGTTTGCTACGCAGGTGGAACGGTTCTTTTATGAAAACCAACTCAATTACGTTGCTGCTGTCACCTATGAAGTCATCTTGGATGACAGAGATTTAGCTCTAGAACTGTTTTATTCTCTACAGTCAGGCGAAATTACTTTCCAAGAAATTGCTCGTGAATATATTCAACAGCCTGAACTTCGACGTGCTGGAGGATATCAAGGAATGCGACGTCGTACAGATTTTCGACCAGAGATTGCAGCCGCTGTATTTGCAGCCGCTCCGCCGTCTGTTATCAAGCCGATATCAACCTCCAAAGGAGTTTATTTGATTTGGCTAGAAGAAATGGTTCAACCTATCTTGGATCAGCACTTACGTGACCAAATTCAGCAAGAATTGTTTGATCATTGGTTGAAACAACAAATTCAATCAATAGAAATCTTGACCATGTTAGATTCCGACGCTCATCTTCAAGCATCAGAGGATGTGTTAATGCAGGCTTGACTTTAGCTATTAGTTCTTCACCCCAAAATTAGGAGATATTGGAGGTTATTTAGCGCAAATCAAACTTGGCGAACTATTCATGCAAAAAATTTCAACCCCATAACATAAACAAACAAGAAGTTTTTTCTGAAATGAAATCAATAATTCATTTTGCTTTAGGTTGATTTTTTTGAATTATAATCCGAATGAACTGAGTTTCAAAAATAAAGAAACACAGAATTTTGTCCTGATATCCTTTTATTACTTGAATAGATAAAAGTTGATGAAATAAAATGTTTATCTAAATGAAAATAATCCATCTTCATCGTTACTTTATGTTTTTCTCTGGCAGAAGTGTTATGTTTATAGATGTAATCAAACAGAGAGTTTTGATTACAAAGAAGTTTCCGATCAAAACTAGTAAATTCTAGGAGAATCATATGATTATCGCAGACCTTTCTCACCTCGAAACCACTGCAGACAATCATCAAGTTCAAGGTGGATTTGCAACATCTAGTGCATCATCTGGTGCTTATGCTAACGGTAGCAATTTCGCTGCTACAAGTACCAACACTTATACAAGTGCGACTTCTGGCTACCCTTACTACTACTACCCCTACTACTACTCCTACCCCAATAGTGCTAGCTCAAGCTCATACTCTAGCTCCACTGCTTCATAACTAAGCTGTTACGCATTGAACTTGCATATTGACTCTTTGGATTGTCCTTAGTGATTAGTCCTTTGTCTGACTCATGAGCCTTACGGGTTCGCCATAGGGGTCTCCCGACAGAGGCATGTGGCGTCCCCGCTGGCTCACTAATGACGAGTGATACGCTGACAGTGATCACGAAAAAATATGCAAGTTGTTGGCGCATTGGCTGAAAACTTTGCTCAGAGGCATTTTAAACAAATACTAAGTATCGCTGAAAGTTGTTAAGCAACTTTCAGCGATATGTCTGCGAGGAAAAGGAGAGATTATGAGTCGATTAAAAATAGTTGACCTAAGCTTTTGTCAAACTGAACTTTCGAGTGATACTCAAGTGCATGGGGGACTTCAAGTAGTTCAACAGAGTTTCAGCACACCTACAAGCAGTGTATCAACCTATGCTGCCTCTGATTCCGGTTCAGGTTACAACGTATCTTATTCCTTTAACCCTGCAACTGGTAAGTATAGCTATAGCATTGACTATGGATATAAATACGCTGTTGCTAGTGCTGCTGCTGGTGCTGCTGCTAATGGACCTACTTACACCACTTCCTATGCGAGTGCACGTACTTCTTGAAGCTTGTTTTACTAAGTTTTTGTTCAAGAAGCTATTGAATAGAAGCCCCATAAAACAGGTGGTTTTCTTCAATAGACCTCTCCAAAAATGATTTTTAGTGCAAGCGCGGGGTATTGGTTTCATAGCCATTTTTGGAGAGGTCTAATAGCTTTTTTGTTATGTTGACACCAACTTAGACGAATGAACTAGCAATTTTCAGGAGAACAATATCATGATGATCAAAGATCTATCTCACATAGAAATGGTTGCTCAACAAGCAAAAGAAGTTCAAGGTGGATTTCAATATTCTCCTTCCCAGGCAAACGCGGGTGCATTTGCATTTGCACAGGGTAGTAACTTTGCTTATACGATTACCACAACTTATACCAACGCAGGCTTCTACTCAAACCGTATCTCTTCGTCTAATTGAGATACAGTAGGGGGGATGAGGAAGCGTTTGCTGACGGCTACCGCTTCCTTTTTAAAAGAACGCATCAATAGTGCGAGTAATGGGAGGTTAATGATGTTGTTAGCGAATTTAAACAACATTTGTGAATTCTGAATTCTTCCTCAAGTTACAATTGCTGCAAGCAATGCGTTATGAGAATAGTGACAATCGAATAAATAAACTGGCGTTGCAGAATAGAAATATGAATTAGAGCGATTGCGCAGAGCGCAGACGCCGAAGGCGTATCGCCATGAAATGCCCAAGGTGTGCATCAAGTCACATTCGTAAGAATGGAAGACAAAGAGGTAAACAAAATTACATTTGTGTGAACTGTAAACGTCAGTTCATTGAGTTTTATAATCAGAAAGGATATACAGAGGATATTAAGCGCGAGTGCTTAGAAATGTATGTTAATGGTTCTGGTTTTCGGGCAATAGAAAGAGTCAAAAAAGTACACCATACTACTGTTATAAATTGGGTTAGAGAAGTTGGTAGCGCCTTACCGGATACACCTTATAGGAGTGAAATTCCAGAAGTTACAGAAGTTGATGAACTTGAGACTTTCATCGGTAAAAAAAATATATGGCTGTGGACAGCAGTAAACCACAGCGTTACGGGAATTATAGCTTGGGTTTTCGGGGATAGAAGTTCAGAAACTTTTAAACTTTTGTGGTTGACAATCAGGTGTTGGCATTCTTATTTTTACGTTACAGACGGTTATCCAGTTTATCCTTGTTTTATTAACAATGAAGACCACATCGTTAGTAAAACTTAATTGACTTGAGTGGAAGGAGAAAACAGTCGTTTAAAGCACTATCTTGCGCGACTACATCGCAAAACCTTTTGTTACTCTAAGTCAGAGAAAATGCTTAAGTATTCCATTCGATTGGTAATACATTATCTAAAATACGGCATAGCGCCCGCAAGCTTGAGGCGATTGCCTAGGGCAGAGCTACGCTTAACGCATGATTCATATTTCTATTCTGCAACGCCCCCTCACATCTAGCGGCATCTCGCTCACTTGATAGAAACAATTAGAGCAGAGTTTGAAACTAGGAAACCATCGGTCTATTTCAACCAACTTTGCACCTTTACGTTCTAGCTTGTAGGCTAAAAAGTTAGTAAAAGTTCCCCATCCACAATCAGATATTGCTTTTGCTAACTTGTGATTACGTTCGCGTAGCGTGCGCTCTGCGCATACCATGCCTTTGACATGAAGATTCTCCACTATGACAGCTTGGCTATCGCTGACTAACTTATAACTAAGTTTATGAAGAAAATCTTGCCGCGAATTGCTAACTCGTTCGTATACTTTGGCAACAACTTTTCTATATTTGTACCTTGAATTACTTCCTTTGTGTTTACACGCTAACTTTTGCTGTTTGCGCTTGAGCTTCTTCTCATGTTTAGCGAGATGTTTAGGATTGTCATATTTAGACACTTTTTCGCCGTTGCAGAATGTAGCGGTGTGGCGCTTCTCCTACCTGCATCTTGAAGGTACGCGCAAAATGAAACTGACTCATTGGCACAAGTGCGGCTAGATTGGCGATCGCCTACGGCAGAGCTTCGCTTAACGCCAATTCTTCAGCTAAATTCTCATGAACTACAAGCTAGCCGCCTTCGGCTGAGCTAGCTGTTTGTGACGCTTCACTTGAGCAACTTGCTTGATAGCGAAGCGTGGCGGAACGCCATAGCTTCGACAACAAGTAGAGGTTGACTCATCAGCATCTATAGAGGTACGTTCCATACCCCTTGCCCTTACGGGTATCTCCTAAGCCCTGCGGGCACGCACTCGCGAACGGAGACGCTGAGTCCTGAGCCCTGAGTCCCAAAGGGACACGCTGCGCGTTCACG
>NZ_CAWPKW010000211.1:0-5204 GCF_963888615.1 Brasilonema octagenarum UFV-OR1
CGCTCTGCGCACACCCGATAGCCGTAAGGCGTGGCGTTAGCCATAGGGTGAACTATAGCGCTTAACACCCGAACGCTTAACAGACTTGAAAGTCTCTTGGTGACCGTGTTTTCTAATTAGTTCGTGTCCTAATCTACCTGGCGACTGCTATAACTGGTGGTTCGGCTTAACGCTTAACAGGAAAGAAAACTTTTTCAAGTGTACTTAGCTGAACAAAATCTTTGGAGGAGTCCTAATACATCATTAGATACGTATTCTAGTATTCTCGTATGTGATTTTCACTACTGAATAAATAATTCTAGCAAGAAAATTAGTTGACTAAAAAAACGTAGCGGCTTAGAGAAAAAAGCAAGAAAGTTTTTTAGTTCGTTCTGGTGACGAATTCATCCTTACAACTACTGATTCAAACTCCTTAACTTTAATTTTCTTCTCGTATTAAGTCATAGATTTTTCTTGGTTCCTACAAAAAACAAATCGTCGAGACAAAAATATCCAATCCTTAAACCATTGTCTCTTCTTAGTAAGATTTTGAATGTACGTCTTTTTCTGCTTTGATGACAGGCTCTCTTAACTTATAAATTCTACTATTCTCACACGTAATATTTGTTAGTGAAGAATATTTTGTTGACAATACTGTACGAATAAATATTTATCAGATAAAATGTTATGAAAACCACAATATTTTGAAGATTAGGTATGATAGACTTTCTAACTTTTAATTAACTTCATTAAAAATTCAAAATAAAAAAACAATTTTGATTCGGAAAAACCAAAGATTTTAAGAAAAGAAAAGTGTTAGGGAACTTGAAGAAAAGACAATAGTCAAGCTTAAAATGTTTAGACAGTACTTTACTAATAGTAGTTTTAGGTAAATATGGAGAACACAAGGTTAAAGTTTATCAGCCAACCTTTTGGGGGTGTAGTACTGTTAACCGCTATTAATTTCGCTTTTCCGCTTATTAGCTTAGCTCAGAATCCAACTAAACAATCAACAACACAAATAAAGAATTATACACAAAAGCAAGCCGTACCTACAGCGACACAAACAATAAATACAAAGACTCCTAGACAAACCGTACCTGCAGCGAGACAAACAGATACAAAATATACACAAAGACAACCAGCACAGGGAGTCACACAAATAAATACAAACTATACGTTGGGAGGTGGCGATCGCGTCAGAGTCAGCGTATTTGAAGTTCCGGAATATTCAGGCGAGTACCAAATTCCTCCGGGTGGAGGGCTGAACCTACCTTTAGTTGGTAATGTCTCCGTTTTAGGACTGACAACAGAACAAGCAGCTGACTTAATTACTCAGAAATACTCTCGCTATCTCAAACGACCGATCATAACAATCAATCTTTTATCAGCCCGTCCCATTAATATTTTCGTTGCCGGAGAGGTGACACGTCAAGGAGCTTACACTCTCAGTTTACAAGGAGGCGGAGGGAATGATCCTGGTGTGCAATTCCCAACTTTACTATCGGCACTGACGACAGCTCAAGGGATCACACAGTCAGCGGATGAGACAAGAGTGGAGTTAAGGCGTAAGATAGGACGAGGTCCAGAGCAAGTCACTGTTGTGAATTTGAGGGAGATTAGACGAACAGGCAGGATAGCGCAAGATCTGACCTTGCGGGATGGAGATACAATCTATGTCCCAACAGCAACGACTCTAAACTTGGCTGATGCACGAAATGCAGCTGCATCAAGCTATGCGGCAGATCCTACCAAACCTCGTACAGTAGCACTAATTGGTGAGGTTCTCCGTCCAGGTTCCTATCTTGTCACCGAAGGTACTGCAGAAGGGGGAAATGCAAACAACACAACAGGTGCACCAAGTATCACTGGGCAACCGACTTTGATGCGAGCACTGCAATTGGCTGGGGGAATTACGCCACAGGCTGATGTTCGTAATATCTCAATACGCCGATCCACGAGAACAGGCGGCGAACAATCAATCAAAGTTGACCTTTGGCGACTACTCAATAGTGGTGACATTACTCAGGATCTAATTTTGCAAGACGGAGATACGATTGTATTTCCAACAGCAACAGAAGTCAGCCGAGCAGAAGCGACTCAATTAGCGACTACGACTTTGGCTCCTTCTCGCATTCAAGTTAATGTGGTGGGTGAAGTAAAAGCTCCAGGTGTCAAAGAAATTCAGCCTAATACCCCCTTAAATCAAGCATTGCTTGCAGCTGGTGGATTTAACGATGCCAGAGCAAGCAGAACTACTGTTGATTTGGTTCGTCTCAACCCAGATGGCTCTGTGACCAAACGAGAAGTCAAAGTAGATATCAAACAAGGAATTAATGAGCAAACTAATCCCATACTCCGTAATAATGATATCGTGATAGTTAACCGCTCTGGCATAGCTAAAGTCGGTGATACTGTCGGTGCTTTCTTCAATCCTTTTGGCACTGTGCTTGGTATTTTTAGATCTTTATTCGGGTTTTAGACGAAACCACAAACTGGGGGCGCTCGCTTGCTGCTGTGTGTCCCCAGACTTCCAAAGAAACTGCATTGCAATTCGTAAAGTCATAGATTTTGCGCTCCTTAGACTAGTGATTAATCACTAATGACTCATATGCAGTTTCGGCTTGGCAAGAATTGGCGTAAGGCATCTTGGGCACAAAAATTACTCTGTCCTTTGATGCTTGTTTTGGGATGGGGTGTAGGAATGCCTTCTACAATAGCCGCCCAAACAGTTACCATTCGTTTAGGTCCATTTCAGCAGTCAGTGGCGCTCGCAGACTTAGAAAAGTTTGCCAAAACCGGGAGATTACCACAAGGACTGGAACTTCTGTCACCCGTGCTAAACTCGCAAGTGCGAGAATTGCTAACCAAGCGCTTGGAAGTCAATCCCGCTGTTGCAGACAGATTTATCGACAACTTGGTGCGATCGCCCGGAGGTAGACAGTTCATATCATCCTTAGGTGGAGTCATACCAGGTAGTACAGCAGAAAGTATCAAAGCCACCCTGAATTTCGCACTGCGACAAGCAAACGGTTTTAGTGCATTAAGTTTTTTGCGGGCTTACCCAGGAGAAAATGTTACCGTAGACGCCACGAAAGCTGTCGGTTTAGCTGTTGATCTAAACCCAAACAACTTACAGAGTCAAGCTTTTGGTGTATTACTAGAACGAGAGTTATCTGTTGCAAGTAGCATACCCTTTAAAGCTGCATTCGATCCAGCAGGGTTGGGGAATCAAGTTGTACAGGAGCAGACAATTGTTTTAAATGACCGACAGCGTAATCGTACCATTCCTGTAGATATTTATTCGAGTCAAAATTCGAGTCAGGCAAACCCCGAAAACCCACTCGTTGTCCTCTCCCACGGTTTCGGGGCAAACCGGAAATTTTTGAGCTATTTAGCGCGTCATTTAGCTTCTTATGGCATAACTGTTGTTGCTGTGGAACATCCTGGAAGTAACTTTGATGCTGTCAATAGAGCTTCAGATAAACAGAATTTGGCACAGTTGCTACCAGGTACTGAGTTTGTTGATCGACCAAAAGATATTAGCTTTGCCCTAGACGAATTGGCAAAATTGAATACTCAAATTGGTCAACTTCAGGGTAAGTTAAATACTGAAAAAGTCACTGTCATCGGTCACTCCTTAGGAGGTTATACGGCTTTGACTTTGGTAGGAGGAGAGCTTGACTTGGAAGAGTTACGGAAATTTTGTAAAGATTCTTTAAATATCGGCGAAGCTCCTGGTGATTGGTTACAGTGTTCGGCGACTTCCTTACGAGACAGAAGACTGAAAGTAAAAGATGAGCGAGTTAAGAGTGCGATCGCTCTTAACCCTCTGGTTGGCAATCTTTTTGGCAAAAAAGGTATAACCCAAATCACCAAGCCAGTCTTAATCTTAACTGGAACAGAAGACGCCCTAACCCCAGCGCTCAAACATCAAATAGAACCTTTTACTCAACTGCGGGGTGAGAAGTATCTGCTTACTGCTATTGGCGGTACTCACTTGAGTATTAGCGATCCAATATACCCACAAAGTGCAGCGACGACTATTGTTAGAGAAAGGCGAGGTGAAGAAACGAAATCTCTTCGTCAATTAACCAAAGGCGTCAGTTTGGCATTTATCAAGCAACTAACACCAGAAGCAAAAATTTACAAACCTTTTCTCACACCAGCTTACGCACAATCTTTCTCTACACCTGAACTACCATTGCGTCTTGCTTCTGAGTTACCAGCAAGTATCAAGCGATGGCTGGAGCCTGTGGAGAAATAGTCCAGTTTCTGCAATGAATACATGGCTAGCGATTTTAGATAATACTTTAGGATATCAGTTGTTAGTCAATAAAAAAACCCAGTCAGTATCATCTGACTGGGCATTTTTGTTAGGTTAACCTACTGTGCATTCAGGCTACTTTTTCCTAACAATTCCTAAAATTAATAACTTCTTACAATGAATTAAGCAGCAGGTGTTTCCAAGTTAACTTTGACGACTTTGTTCTTTTCTTGTTCAGACTTAGGCAGTGTCAAATTCAAAATACCGTCTTTGTATTCTGCTGTAACATTGGTATTTTGAATGTGCGCAGGCAAAGGAATCACGCGTTGGAATTTACCATAATGGAATTCAGTCACAGTACGACCTTTTTCTTCAGTCTTAGTTTCAGACTTGCGCTCTCCTTTGATGGAAACAGCGTTTTGTGTGACTTGCACATCCAAGTCTTTAGCTTCAATTCCTGGCAGTTCTAGCTTGAGATGGATAGCATCTTCTGTTTCTTGCAATTCAGCAGCAGGAACTCTTGGAAGGTTTCTTTCAATCAATGTTGAGGGTACGAGCATATCATCGAATAAGCGGTTCATTTGACGGTGTAAGGAGTTCATTTGTTGCCAATTATTCCAACGAACTAATGTCATCTTTTTCTCTCCAGTCAATAGGATTTTGTTTAATCAGTTCAGCATTTAACTTGCTTTAGTTATCTATCATGTTATTTAAAAAAAGAGTGAGTCATAATACGGTTTTTATCACTTAAAAAATCATGATCACCGAACTTTTATAAAGTGAGAAGAAAAAGAAAATCAAAGCAGTCTTTACACCTCGTCCAAAATTCATCCTTAGAGTTCATTTAGAAAGTAAATCTTAAGAGGCGAGACGATTCAGCATGAGTCTTACCATTGCGACATAATACCAAATCCGGGTCAATGACCCCCTTTTCCATTAGTCCGCGTAGGCGGTGAGT
>NZ_CAWPKW010000212.1:0-5198 GCF_963888615.1 Brasilonema octagenarum UFV-OR1
GTAGGCGGAACGCCTTCGGGCAGGGTAGAATGTGGCGTCAGGCGACGGGCGTTCCCGATAGCCATAAGGCGTGGCCGTTCCCACTAGGGCGAACCCGAAGGGTGACATTATTGGTAAAATTGGTCGAGGGTTAAACTTGCTTGTGGGCATTGCCGCCACAGACACTGATGCCGAACTTGATTGGATGGTGCGTAAATGTTTGGAACTGCGACTATTTGGTGATCAACAAGACGGATCGCGCTGGAAAAAATCTGTACAAGAAATAGGCGGCGAGTTACTAGTCATCAGTCAGTTTACGCTTTATGCTGATTGTCGCAAAGGTCGCCGTCCCTCCTTTGATCGTTCAGCAGATCCCAAAGTCGCTCAACAATTGTATAATCGTTTTGTTGAAAAGTTACGCCAAAGCGGTTTGCGAGTCGAAACAGGTCAATTTGGGGCAATGATGCAAGTCTCAATAGAAAATGACGGATCTGTTACTTTGTTACTAGAGCGAGAAATAGCATAACAGTTTATACGGAAAAGTAAAATCTCAGCAGCCGCTAGACTCCTATGTACAAAAAGATGAGACAATATTAAACAAACAATAACAAAAGTTTAAATTCACTCATCATGGCTCAAATTCAGTTCTCCAGAGGTAAAAACTAAGAAGGCATTCCACAGGTGCGCCTGACGCGATCAAAGAGTGGTGACAGTTCAACAGCAACGTTTCTGTTCCAAAATCCCAAAGCTTTGGATAGTAACAGCGAAGAAATCACTGGGATGTACATGATTGACGAAGAAGGAGAAATTGTTACCCGCGAAGTCAAGGGTAAATTTGTCAACGGTAAGCCAGAAGCAATAGAAGCTATTTATCTGATGAGATCCAAAGATGAGTGGGAGCGCTTTATGCGGTTTATGGAGAGATATGCTGAAGAAAATGGTCTGGAATTCAGCGGAAAATCTTAAACAGTCATGATTCAAACACAAACTCAGATTGTATAAAGTCACAAAAAAATACCGTAACTCCACAGAGGTTTTCAGGCACTTTTCATTTTTTGAAAGTTTTAAAGTCCCATTCATAGTCTGTTGGATATCTGTGTACTATTGGAATCAGTTGTGGGCTACTTGAGTTGTTTGTTCAGGCTCGATACTGCCCAGTTTGGTATCACCCATACCTATTCTGGGCTTGTTCTAAACTCTACAACTCCATTAATTACTCTTTTTCGGTTATCTCCTAACCATAGTTGAATTTTCTTTTTAAAGTTTTTGTAAGTCAACGCAGACAGTGTTGCATTCTTTTTTTAATGGTATGACTGATTCGATATTGCCTGAAAAAAAATTTTTCTTAATAATTTAATTTATTGCAATGGAGAAAGATGAAGTTATTCAACCATTAGATAGAGTAAGTGTAACCAACTATTTTCATAAACTATAGAGGTTATCATAAGTCGTCTTTACTTTAACGTGGATGTTAATGTTGTCCTGTGAGCCTTCTACATTGCGTGTTCTAGTGGTTGACGATCACGAACTTACTCGTCTAACCCTAAAATTAGCCTTTTCTGCTCAGGAAAATCTTCAAGTTGTTGGTTTAGCCAGCAATGGTCAAGAAGCTGTAGAAATGGTTAAACGCTATAAGCCTGATGTGATAGTACTAGATTTACATATGCCAGTTATGGATGGTTGGCGTGCTTCGGGTTATATTAAAGCGATCGCTCCAAATACCCAAATCATTGCTTACTCCTCAGTCGAAGACAACAAATCTCAGGAAACGAGGGAATTGGCTAGCTTGGATGCTTTTTGTAAGAAAGAGACACCAACAGGCGAACTTATTGCCCTTGTTAGAAAATTGGGACAAAGTCCATCTAATGATTGGTAACTAGATCAATTATACAACAGATCAACTTGGAAAATGTAAAGCTGCGTATATGGGAACTCAAGAAAATGGAGGTTTTGAAGAGCGTCACACTAAGCTGTAAGTTAGTGCTTGATGACGCTATTTTTAGTAATTTGTATCCCTTGTTAGAACTAACTAAATTTCTGTTTGTGAAAAGGTCCGTCTATACTCATCAATAAGATCATCCATTTCTTCGAGAGCCTGATTCACGTCAACTCTTAAAATTCCTAAGTTTGGTTGTTCCAAGAGACTGAGTAAATACTCTCGTTGACTTTGAACCTTAAGCACTCGTTCTTTGATAATTTGTGCATCCATTGCTATCCTCCTGTCTTCAACTGATAGATTTACATAATATAATTGCGCACAACGACCGAAAAGGTGCAAATAGCGCTATCACTGTTTCAGGTGACACAAGAGGTACCTGCTGTTAAACCCTTGAAGCCAAAACTTTCCACTCTTGAAGCTATAAAGACAGATCCATCTTTAAGTTCGCTACAACCCAAGCTGTCGTTGCCGTGTAATTCGAGCTGGGCTTTGAAAACCGCGCTTTATATTAACAAGCTAGACAGGCATGATAGCTGCAAATTGTAACTATCGTACCATTTCTTTCCACTTTTTGCTAGCTTTGAGCGATCAAATCTCACCTGTGTTCTACTTCAATTTACGATAATTGACTCCTGCTCTTCCCTAAGTTGTTCCTGATCACCGATGATAGAAAAATAATGGTACTAGGAACACATAACGAATTAAAATCATGTTAGGTCAAATTTCATTGGGAACGCTAGGTATAACCATCGGCGGTGTTTTGACTATCATTGGTTTTGCTGCCTACGCTGCAGACAATGCCACACTTAATCTTATCGGTTTTTTTTATGGAATTCCTCTTTTACTAGGAGGATTAGCACTCAAAGCTAACGAGCTTAAGCCTGTACCCTTGAGTAAACCTACGACGCCACAAATGTTGACACTTAGAGAAAAGCAAGGAACTCCTACTCAAAATAAAATTCGCCAAGACATTACTCGATTTCGCTACGGTCAAGACGTGCATTTATACGAAGCGCTCTCATTTCTGAAGCTTGGTTCTACAGATGATGATATACCAGTTGTCACACAATTACAAGAAACAGAAATTAATGGAGCTTATGCTTTGATTTTGAAATTTGATTCCCCAGCGGTACCAATCGAAGTTTGGCAAAAAAAGCAGGAAAAAATGACCAGTTTTTTTGGCCCAGGGGTAGAGGTAAAAGTGACACAGCCAGAATCTGAGAAAATTGATTTGACGCTAATTGCTACTGAAAAGTAGTTATTATTCACTAGTTCTGAGTTATTTGATCAAAAGGAGTCAGAAGTCAGCGAAGAGGCATGGGAGCACCCGAGCACTCCTTGCAGGGGAAAAGACTTCATACGGAGTCTTACACGAAGTGCGATTCGTTGGCTGTCGAATCTCGGTAACCAGTCCGGCGCGACCTGAAATGGTCGTTTAGTAAGTGGAGGCTTCTCCGCCAAGGGATTCACACCCCTTGCCCTCACGTAAAAGACTCATTCGAGTCCGGTCACGACCTAGTAGGTAACGAAAAAGTCGGAATGCAGACCACGAAAGTATCTTCGACTACCAGCCTAAAGGTGGTCAAGAGCAAGAGGAAGTTTTTCAATGGTGAACAAACGTAAACTGTTTATAAAACTGCGTGATGTACCAAAGAGCCAAATAAGGCTGATAGGCTTTACCCAAAAGGGACGTGGATGGATTAGTGACTCGGACTTTCACTAACCGTGTGAACAAATTTCCACCGCAGAAAAGACAGCACCTAAAGAAAAACAAGAAAACTAAACGACACAACAGGGTAAACCCCACAAAGTCTAGGAAAGGTCGAATATTCCTAGTAAGTCTGAGGCAACGAAGACCGAAATCTCTGGAGGGTAGAGGATGGAAGAAAAAGCGAATGCTGGTTTGTAACGAACCAGATAGGGGTTGAAACATCACCCTTGACCGAAAGGAAAGCAGACTTCTTCTGGGTCTTATACGAAGGAAACCGAACAAAGGAATCTAATCTAAGGACAAGTTAGATGATGTCAGATTTGACTTCAAACGGACTAAAGAAACAGCTAGCGAACTGGAACCATATTAATTGGAGAAAAATCAATAAAGCTGTTAGAAACCTACGTCAAAGAATCTTTCGTGCGAGAAAGCTTGGTAACTTTGGCAAGTTAAGAAACCTGCAAAAGTTGATGCAAAGAAGTCACTCCTGTTTACTATTGTCAATTCGACGCATCACCCAGACCAATCAAGGAAAAGAAACGGCAGGCATTGACAAGGAAATTGTCAACACCCCGGAGCAAAGGGTGATTCTGGTAAACAATTGGAAAGGTGGAAACCTTAAACCAACACGCAGGGTAGAAATACCCAAGTCTAACGGCAAGAAACGACCGCTCGGAATCCCGACCGTGCGCGACAGAATCGAACAAGCAATAGTAAAGAACGTACTAGAACCTGAATGGGAAGCTGTGTTTGAGCCTAATTCCTATGGGTTTAGACCGGGAAGAAGCTGTCAGGATGCAATAGGGCAATGCTTTAACAAAGTAGGGTTCAATAAAGCAGGTGGACACGCTTGGGTTCTAGAAGCTGATATCAAAGGCTTCTTTGACAACATAGCTCATGAATCCATTCTGACGATGATTGGTAATTTTCCTAACCGAAGACTAATCAAAGAATGGTTAAAAGCGGGTTTTGTGTTCCAAGGGAAACTCAACCCAACGGAACAAGGTACGCCACAAGGGGGGGTAATTTCACCTCTTCTAGCCAACATTGGCTTGCATGGCTTAGAAAGCTACATTAAAGCCACCAATCCAAAACTTGGTGTGGTACGTTATGCCGATGACTTCATTGTCACGGCTAGAGATAAGGAAAGTCTCGAAATCGCCCAAAACTTGATTCAAGCATGGATGTCAAAACGGGGTCTTGAACTCAGTCCTGAGAAGACGTTAATTACGTCAATGGAAGATGGCTTTGACTTCTTGGGGTTCAATGCTAAACACTACAACGGAAAACTTCTAATAAAACCATCCAAGAAGAAGGTTTTAGCCTTCTGTACACGGATTGGCAAAGAAATTAAAAACCTCGGTAGTGCAGAACAGGAAGTTTTAATTAACAAGCTCAATCCAATTCTCAGAGGTTTTGCTAACTACTACAAAGGTGTAGTAAGCAAAGAAACCTTTAACTACATCTCACATCGAGTGTGGCGATACCTTTGGCGTTGGGCTAAGCGTAGACATCCCAGCCCTTTCAACGCGAACAAATGAACTAGTGAGTCATTCCAATGACACAAGT
>NZ_CAWPKW010000213.1:0-63172 GCF_963888615.1 Brasilonema octagenarum UFV-OR1
ACGGAGGGAAACCCTCCTGCATGGCTAGCGCTCCCCAAGACCGCGCTGCCTCACCGATTCTGAACATTGTCAAAGCTAACTTTACCCGTAAGGAGGGACATTTATGTCCAAAGTGTTTGTAATTGATTCAGAAAAAAGACCTTTAGCTCCAATACATCCGGCGCAAGCAAGACAACTGTTAAGAAATAAGAAAGCAGCCGTTTTTAAACGCTTTCCATTTACTTTGATTCTTAAAAAATCCGCTATTGACGTTACTGTTTCACTGCTCAGGCTAAAAATAGACCCTGGTGCTAAGCATACAGGAATTGCTTTGGTGAATGACTCAAGGGGTGACGCATTGGGACAAAAAAATGGGGCAAGCCCTAATAACAACACGATAAATCGTGATGCTTCCAGATCAACGCAAGAGGGCTTGCCCCATTTTTCCAGTCATTCCCCCGGTGAAGTTGTCTTTGCTGCCGAACTAAAGCATAGAGGTTTTGCAATCAGAGAGTCTTTAGCTTCCAGGAGACAGATAAGACGCAGCAGACGAAACCGTAAGACCAGATATCGTCAACCAAGGTTTTTAAACAGAACACGTCCTAAAGGTTGGTTAGCGCCTAGCTTACAAAGTCGAGTCGAAAATATCAAAACCTGGGTTAACAAACTGCGCAAGGTAGCCCGAATTGAAGCGATTAGCCAAGAGCTTGTACGTTTTGATATGAAGAAAGTTGGTGTGTACCTCGGAAGGATTGCAACACGTGCAACAGGTAGTTTCAATATTTCAACCAAAGACGGATTAGTCCAAGGAATTAGCCACAAGTTTTGTAAACACATTCACAAAAAGGATGGTTACTCGTATGCCTAATTTGGAGAACTTGACGGTTGATTTATCAACCGTGTCGTGTTTCCTCTCTGGTCTAAAGACACAGAGTTTCCACACTCCCGCGAGGTCGTCATGAGTCAGACAATAAGACCAGTCAATAATAGATCAGACAAGAATTCAACGCAGCGCAACCGCAAATCAATCAACACTCTGCTTGAGGTTGCAGGTATTCTGCCGATTCTAATAATTATCTGCATCTTATTTACATTACTTTCTCCCAGCTTCCTCACAGGCGGAAACATCGTTAATATCTTGCGTCAGGCATCAATCAATATTGTGCTGGCAACAGGAATGACGTTTGTCATTCTGACTGGAGGTATTGACCTTTCAGTTGGGTCAATATTGGCTGTTTCTGCAGTCGTTACGTTACTGGTATCGCTACTTCCCGCTATTGGTTGGGCGGCTGTGCCTGCTGGTTTGCTGACAGGACTGCTTTTGGGCTTAATTAACGGCGCTCTGATCACCTTTTTGGATGTGCCGCCTTTTATTGTTACCCTGGGTTCACTAACTGCCTTGCGGGGCGTTGCCTTTTTGGTTGCCAAAGGTACAACGGTTATTAACCGTGACATCAATTTTGCTTGGATAGGCAATAGCTATGTCGGTCCCCTTCCTTGGCTGGTCATCATTGCGCTACTAAGTATAGTCGCGAGTTGGTTTGTCCTGCGACAAACTGTTTTGGGGGTGCAAATATATGCAGTGGGTGGTAATGAGCGAGCAGCAAGATTAACTGGGATTAAAGTTGATCGTGTGTTGCTATTTGTCTATGGCGTCAGCGGATTACTGGCAGGTTTGGCAGGAATCATGAGTGGCAGCCGTCTTTATAGTGCTAGTGGTATTGTCGGTACTGGTTACGAATTGGATGCGATCGCTGCTGTTATCCTTGGTGGAACCAGCTTTACAGGCGGTATTGGTACTATTGGGGGAACTCTTCTTGGTGCATTGATCATTGCTGTTCTCAACAATGGTTTGACTTTGTTGAACTTGTCTTACTTCTGGCAACTAGTCGTCAAAGGATTAGTCATTATTTTGGCGGTGACGATAGATCGGCTGCGCAGACGTTCTAGACGGTGAAGCATCACGCGGCTTTAGTAAAAAATTAAAGAACTCAAAACTGAGCAATGTAATTAGTGGGGGATTTACTCCCTTCGGTGTCAGAAAAGAATATCTATTTAAGCGTTATAGGCACACAGGAAAACACTTCTGTGAATTTCTGTGACACAGACACCAGGAGTAAATCACTATTCGTTTTTACCCAATCTAGTAAACACTCTCACTTAATATATGAGATATAATCATGAACCCTACTGCTACACGTCGTAAAGCCAACACGTATTATGTCATCTTGATTGCTGGTGCTGCTGCCCTCGGGGGCTTTTTGTTCGGTTTTGACACAGCAGTGATCAACGGTGCGGTTGCAGCCCTCTCCAAAGCCTTTAACGCCAACAGTTTAGAGACAGGACTTGCTGTATCGCTGGCATTGTTGGGATCTGCAGTAGGAGCGTTTTATGCAGGGAAGATCGCAGATCGTTATGGTCGAGTTAAGGCAATGGTTGCAGCTTCGGTGTTGTTTACCATTAGTGCTATTGGCTCCGGGCTTCCGATAGGTATCTGGGATTTTACCTTTTGGCGATTATTGGGTGGAATTGCAGTTGGTGTTGCCAGTGTGATTGCACCAGCTTACATTGCAGAATGTTCTCCCACGCATTTGCGGGGAAGGTTAGGATCTCTCCAGCAACTAGCGATTGTAGTAGGAATTTTCATTGCCCTCCTCTCCGATTACTTTATCGCTGTTTCAGCAGGTTCAGCTGAGTCACCATTTTTGTTTGGAATCGCTGCTTGGCGCTGGATGTTTTGGACGGAAATTCCTCCAGCCATACTTTACGGGATGGCAGCTTTAACAATTCCTGAATCTCCGCGCTACTTAGTTGCCCAAAACCGCGAGTCAGAAGCTGCTAACGTTCTGAGCAAAATTTTGGGCGGTAATGTGCTGACAAAAATCGAAGAAATTCGCCAAACAGTGCTTCGAGAACGCCAGCCTCAGTTTTCTGACCTTTTAAGCAGAAGTGGTGGACTCTTACCGATTGTTTGGGTAGGAATAGGCTTATCTGTACTTCAGCAATTTGTTGGTATTAACGTCATCTTCTACTACAGCAGCGTTTTGTGGCAAGCAGTTGGGTTTTCCGAAAAAAATTCCTTAACGATCACGGTGATCACAGGAGCGGTAAATATTATTACTACGCTTATTGCGATCGCCTTTGTAGATAAATTTGGTCGCAAGCCTTTGCTCATTATAGGGTCAATTGGCATGACCGTGACCTTGGGAACGATGGCTTCTATTTTTGGGACTGCTGCGGTGGATGCTGCTGGCAACCCAACTTTGAGTGGAAGCGCGGGTATTATCGCTCTCATAGCAGCCAACTTCTATGTATTTTGCTTCGGTTTCTCCTGGGGGCCAGTGACCTGGGTACTATTAGGAGAAATGTTTAATAACAAGATTCGAGGTGCTGCCCTTTCAGTTGCTGCTGCAATGCAATGGGTTGCTAATTTCCTCATTTCTACAACCTTTCCTCCCATACTGCAATACTTTGGGCTGGGTTCCGCTTATGGTGTTTATACAATTGCGGCGGCTATCTCGTTATTCTTTGTTCTGTTTTTTATTAAGGAAACCAAAGGAATTGAGTTAGAGGATATGTAATTGGCATCGAACTAGGGGAGTGTGGGACTGTGGGACTGTGGGAGTGTGGGAAAAGATTCTTAGCTCTCTCCCTCATGCCGTCCCCATCTCACCTACTATGGCAGTCCTAAATCATTTTAAATGTGTTTTAGCTTATTATAATTGGGGCTATTTTTTTTAGAGGGTATACGTAAAATCCTCTACCAACATACCTGGAACCATACTACCTCCCAGTTGACGACCATCATATGTTCCGACTTCAGACACGAATTCTTGGAAATTGGTCAAATCTACAAGATTATCTCCCCAAAATCGATAAAGACTTTCATCAAAACGCAAATTTTCGATAGGAGCAACAATTTCACCATTTTCTACCCAAAAGCAGGCATAACGGGTCATACCTGTAATTCTACCTGTGGGGCGATCGCTCCAATTCAAGTAATGTAAATTAGAGACATACAAACCCGTATTTAAATGAGTAAGAATATCTTCAAAGCTTAAATTTCCTGGACTAATTTCTGGTGCACGTAAACTCTCATAACTATTAGCACCATTAGCAGTTTTTTGATATTCTCTAGCAGTGCGAGAATTGACGAGCGTATTAACTAAGACTCCTTTTTCAATAACAGGTAATTCTAGCGGAGCCATTTCTCCTAATTCATTAAATCGCGGTACCAATCCTCGTTGAAAGTTTTCTTTGACATGAAATGCAACAGATAACTGCTTTTCTTTGCGCCACAGTGATGCTAAAGAACTCCCTCCCTGTTGTAAATCAGCTTCACTCACACCTCCCCAAGAAAGCATTGCCGCTAAATCAGCAACTGCGGCTGGTGCAAAGTAGGTTTTATAGTGTCCTCGTGGCAATTCTTTTATTGGACGAGAAAGCAATTGTAATTGTCTTTTCGCATCGCTAATTTTCTCGCTATAAGCTTCATTATTCCACTCACTACCAGCAAAAGTCCCTTTAACAGCTTGTGCTTCAGTTGTGAATATAGAATAGTCTAATGAAAAAGTTTCTGTACTAAACCAGTGTTTTTGACCACAAGAATCAGCATACGCTTTAATAACAACCCCCCCAGCATATATCCCAGCAAAATCTAGTTCAGCAAGCTGTTCTAGCACTGTTGGTACAAGCACTTCTTCAGCCAATAAATTTCCACAATGAACTTCTCGACTGGTATTTGTTCCTGATGGTAAAACCAAATATGGATCTAGAGGTAACTGGTGAAGTTCTTCTCGTAATTCTTGCAGTGCTTGGTATGCCAATTGCCAATCGATTTCCGAATCTCCAGTAAAGGGAAACTGCCGAAAACTACTGCGTTGATTTTGCATTAAAGTCAGTTCAATTGAACCATCAGTCACACAGCCTGTTTGCCGCACCTTGGCATGATTGAAACGAGTAAATTGACTGCGTTCACTGCTAAGTTTCACAGTAAATTCTTCACTTTCTTGTTTCTTATTTAAAAGAGTTTCAATTAGTTGATTAAAGCTGGCTTCTAAAGCAGATAGTTCTTCGTGTTTCATGAGCATTCTAAATCGAGAGGGAGCTGGGCGGCTAGAGGAAATGTTGAGTGGAAATTCTTATATCTCCTACTAAGATGCTAGGTGTTTCCGTAGGAGATATTTTGAATCAGCAAATTAACTTGTCCTTGTGTCTTCTTCAACCACCACCAAAGACTTCCACGTTAGCAAATACACAAATGGGTGAACCATGACCTACCCAAATCGTTTGGTTAGGTTCTCCTTTGCCACACAAAGGAGTCCCGTACATTTCCCAAGTAGAGGAATTTCCTACTTTTACTAAGCTGTGCCAAAACTCTGGAGTTGTGGCTCGATAGTTGGGATTGCGGAGGGTTTTGGTAAGTTTGCCGTTTTCAATCAATTTAGCGTATTCGCAACCAAACTGAAATTTGTAACGGCGGTCATCAATTGACCAGGAGCGATTGGATTCCATGTAGACACCGTGTTCTATACCAGCAATAACTTCCTCAAAAGACCCTTCCCCTGGTTCTAAATTCAAGTTTGCCATACGGTCAATTGCTGGTCGATTCCAAGAGCAGGCACGAGCACAGGCGACTCCTGGTACACCTGCTCTTGCTTGACTTTCCAAACTACCCAAACCTCGCTGGAGAACACCTTCTTTAATTAAATACTCCCGTGTTGCCACAGCACCTGTATCATCAAAGCCATAGCTGGCAAATTCACCAAGTACGGTGGGGTCAAAGGTAATGTTCATCTGGGGAGAACCATACGCCAAAGTGCCGAAATCCCTCTGATTGACAAAACTACCTCCAGCGTAATTGCGCTCATCGCCCAAAATTCGGTCAATTTCTAGGGGATGTCCAATGCTTTCGTGGATTTGCAGCATCATTTGGTCTGGGGCTAACACTAATGAAGTACAAGTCGTTGGACATTCTTCTGCTGTCAACAGTTCTACTGCTTGTTCGCCAATTTGCTGCACCCGAACCCATAAGTCAGGTTGTTGGAAAAGTTCCAGTCCACCTTGGTAACAGTTTGCTTGCAAGCCGTTGTTAGTGCGTTGCTGGACAACCGCCCCATCTTGTGCTGTAGCTCCGTAATGTGTGCCAAAAAACATAAATTTTTGATACACTTCTGAGCCGTTGCTGCTGACAAACCAAGTCTCTCTCTCGGTTGTTGTCAAGTTAGCTAGAGTTTGTACAATTTGGTCAGAAACTCTTAGGGTATGGCAGACACGAACAAGTAAATCGTTGATTTCCCCTGGACTCAAAGCATCAAAGGGTTTCAGAAATGGCGAGATATATTGACCAACAACTTTAGGGCGCTCATTCTCAACTCCAAACGGATGTATCCACCACTCACTTGCAGCAAGTGCTTGTCTGTATGCTTTTTGGGCTGCGGCTTCTAAGTCTTGGATTGCGAGCGAATTGGTAGCTGCATATCCTATACAGCCGTTGATCATAACTTCCAACATAAACCCCATCGTAGAGGATTTGCCGTTAGTTTGGGGTATGCCGTCACGGACATGACAGGTAAATGAAGTTTCCTTGACGACTCTAATACCGAGCCAGTCGGCTGGTATATTTATTTGGGCGATCGCTTTTTTAAGTTCAGACCACATAACAATTCAAAGTATGCCCTGCGGGCACGCTACGCGAACAAAATTCAAAGTATGCCCTACGGGCACGCTGCGCTATCAAAAAATTATTGATAACAGTTAACAGTTAACTGTTAACTGTTTTAGCATTTGCCCCAATTGACGTTCCAGACTTAATCAACTGTTTAGAAAGTGTTTTTGCCACTCCCGAACTTTCATTTAGTACTTGGCAAAGTTTAACAATGCGGACAGCAAACTCAAACGTCCTGTCAGTAATTGCCTTATGATCACTACTCATTTTGCCTTTTGTCTTTTATTTTATTCATTTTGAACTTTGAATTTTGCGAAAAGTTGCCAGGAGGGTTTCCCTCCGTAGCAAACTTTTCAAGACGAATTTTGAATTCTCAGTTGCGGTGCCATTTAGAGCCTTCACGACTATCAATGAGGATAATACCTTTTGCTTGTAGTTCGTTGCGGATGCGATCGGCTTCGGCAAAATTCTTAGCTTTACGTGCATCCTGCCGTTTTTGAATGAAAGCCTCAATTTCGGCATCGCTAATACCATGACTTTGAGGTGTTTCCACTTCTTGTTTGGCTTCTAAACCAAGAACTTGAGCTAGTGTCACTAATGTGTACCACTCTTTCTGTAATTCTACTGGTGGAGTTTCTGTTTTTCCCTCATGCACGAGAAGGTTTCCCTCGCGTTGTAACTTCTTGCTTAATTCAAACAGCACTGCCAAACTTTTGGAGAAGTTGAAGTCATCATCTCCTGACGTTTCAAACTCTTGGATCAGGCCTTTATCTAATTGATGAACATGATGAGCAAAAGCAAGTTTCTCGCCATGTACATAGCCGAATAGTAAACCTTCTTTAAGGGTTTTCCACTGTGCAGAAGCGGTGGCGATCGCCTGTTCCGTAAAATCAAGCGGTTTGCGATAATGGGCTTGCAGCACAAACAATCGCACCGCCATTGGGTCTACAGGTGCATGACTGTGCGCCCCTACTCCATCCAACAACTCGCGAATCGTGATAAAATTGCCCAAAGACTTAGACATTTTTGCACCATCCACCATCACCATACCGTTATGCATCCAGTAACGAGCGAGTGGTTGGTTCGTAGCAGCTTCCGATTGAGCAATTTCGTTTTCGTGGTGAGGATTTATTAAATCTCTACCTCCACCATGAATATCAATAGTTGTACCCAGTGTTTCCCTAATCATCGCTGAGCATTCAATATGCCAGCCTGGACGACCTTTTCCCCAAGGTGAATCCCAAGCTGGTTCTCCTGGTTTTGCACCTTTCCACAGGGCAAAGTCAAAGGGATGTTGCTTTTTTGCTTCTGAATCTTCAGGATCTAACCTTCCGCTCGCACCCGCCAGCTTTTGATCCAGTTGTTGTCCAGATAGCTTTCCATACGCAGGGAAACGTTCGACCCTGTAGTAAACATCACCACTAACCGCGTAAGCGTAATCTTTTTCTTCTAAAGCATCAATCAGTTCAATGATGGCAGGAATATTCTCTGTCGCACGGGGATACTCATCAGCATCCATGACATTTAAGCGGCGGATATCTTCAAAATATGCATCAATAAAGCGATTTGCCACCGCCTCCATTGTCGAGCCTTGTTCTCTGGCACGGTTAAGAATTTTGTCGTCAATGTCAGTAAAATTTTGAATATAGTGCACTTGGTAGCCGCGCCACTGGAGATAACGACGTATCGTATCCCAGATGATGTAGGAACGAGCATGACCCAAATGGCAATAGTCGTACACTGTCACGCCGCAGCAATACATCTTAACCTTTCCAGGTTCGACGGTTTGAAAGGATTCTTGGCGGCGGGTGAGTGTATTGTAAAGTGTTAGGGTCATAACAAGCGTGATACTGCTGAAATAGAGATACGTAATAATAGGGGAGAATAACTGGGATGAAAAACCAGCTACCCTATGCTAGTGTTTTCTGTCCTCTGTGCGCTACATTCTTTGTTCTGACTATTTTGATTTTTTCACAGCATCGCTATGCAAGCAGTTAGTTCCGAATCTCAATCAATGGATGCACCGAAGAAAGGACTACCAGTAACAATTATTACTGGATTCCTCGGTAGCGGCAAGACGACTTTACTCAATCATATCCTGACCAATCAGCAGGGACTGAAAACTGCTGTTTTGGTGAATGAGTTTGGCGAAATTGGCATCGATAACGAGTTAATTATCTCCACCGACGATAGTAACGATAACATGGTGGAGCTGAGTAACGGTTGTATCTGCTGCACCATTAATAATGACTTGGTGGATGCCGTTTACAAAGTTTTGGAACGCCAAGACAAAATAGATTATCTCGTTGTCGAAACAACTGGACTGGCAGATCCGCTACCAGTGGCGCTCACATTTCTTGGTACCGAGTTACGCGACTTAACCCGTCTGGATTCAATCATTACCGTAGTAGACGCAGCGAATTACAGCCTGGATTTATTCAATTCTGAGGCGGCTCACAGTCAAATTGTCTATGGTGATGTGATTCTGCTGAACAAGACGGATTTAGTTTCTCAAGCAGAATTAGAGACGCTGGAAGTCAAACTTCGGGAAGTCAAGGAAGGAGCGAGAATTATCCGTACAACAAAATCACAAGTACCACTAGCCTTAATTCTCAGCGTTGGTTTGTTTGAGTCAGACAAGTATTTCACTGATACTGCGAGTTCCCATAGTCATGATCATCACGACCATGACCACGATCATTCTGAGCACGCTCATGACCATCACGACCATGAGCATGATCATGACCACGATCATTCTAAGTGCACTCATGATCATGATCATGAGCACCATCACCATCATCACTCCGATCACTTAGAGAATGATGGTTTCACTTCCATATCTTTCCAGACGGACAAACCTTTTGCGATTAGAAAATTTCAATATTTTCTAGATAATCAGCTACCTGAAACAATCTTCCGAGCAAAGGGGATAATGTGGTTTGACGAAAGCCCTCAACGTCATATTTTCCATCTTTGCGGTAAGCGCTTCAGTTTGGATGATGATGAGTGGAAAGGTGAGAAGAAAAACCAGTTGGTGTTAATTGGTCAAAATCTGGATCGTGAGACTTTGATCAATCAGCTTGAAAACTGCATTTGTCTTCCTTCGACGACTCGCGGTAAAGGGTTTGGCAAATAGCTGACTGACGTAAGGCTCTTAGACTGTAGAAAGTTATGAGTGATGAGTGATGCGTGAGCTGACTTGTTATGTCTATGCGTTCTACTCATCACTCTTAATTATGAAAATCCTCGTTTGTAACTCTTAACCAAATCATTACTTATTTTTCTTCTGATTTATGTATAAAAGTGACAAAATGCAATAAGTTCTCATTTGAGTGGCAAAAATAACTGTGAGTCAAATATTTTTCCGAAAACAGTTTAACTTAGTTAGCAGAGTCCTGTTACCAGCACTTTTTATACTCATCATCGCTATTGTTCCTTTTAGTGGCGTTAATCAGGCTGTAGACGTACCAAAACTCAGCCATAAAAGCAATTCCATAACTATTGAAAATACTAAACCAGGTACGACTCATTGGCAGTTGACAAATCCTGCTACTAAGCGAGAAATTGAAGGTTATGCTTCCCTGACTAGTGTCAATCGCGGCGACGAAATTAAGTTTTTTGTGAGCACAAAAGAACCCAGCTATACGATTGAAATTTTCCGTATGGGCTGGTATGGTGGCGCAGGAGGACGGCAAACAGCACCTCCAGTGACACGCAAAAGTGTAAAACAACCGCTCCCACAAGTGGATCAAGTCACCGGATCAATTGAATGCAATTGGAAAGATCCTTATGTTTTGAAAATTCCTTACAATTCAGCAGATCCTACACAATGGGCAAGTGGTTTTTACCTAGCCAAACTAACCACAAACAAAAGTGGCAAGCAAAGCTACATTATTTTTGTAGTACGTGATGATAGCCGTACTTCTGATTTTCTCTTTCAATCGAGCGTCACAACTTATCAAGCATATAACAACTGGGGTGGAATGTCGCTTTATCGGTGGAACAGTCGAGAAAAACAAGCATACAAAGTTTCCTTCAACCGCCCATATGCCCTGAGTCCCAACTTGAAAGCGGCTTATGGGGTCGGAGCAGGAGAATTTTTGACTAACTTTCAACCCAAAAGGAGAACCTCTAGCGCTGGGTGGGAATACAACATGGTGCGATGGCTAGAACGGGAAGGCTATGATGTCACCTATTGCACAGATATTGACACCCACGAAAATCGCATTGACCAATACAGTGGCAAACCAATGTTATTGTTGCATAAAGCATTTCTTTCGGTTGGTCATGATGAATACTGGTCGTGGAATATGCGCCAAAATGTAAAAGCAGCAAGAGACGCTGGGGTGAGTCTCGGCTTTTTTTCTTCCAACACCTGCTATTGGCAAATTCGCTTTGAAGCAAGTGGTTTGACAAAGCAGCTCAATCGCACCATTGTGACATATAAAGAAGGTGCTGCCCTTGACCCCTTTGCTAGAGACAGTAATCCAAACAACGATTACCTAGTCACAACTACTTGGCGATCAAAACCTGTGAGTCTTCCGGAGGAAGCTCTCATTGGAGTCATGTACCAGACATTTCAGGTCAACGCGGATATTGTCATTGATCATACAGCTCCAGATTGGCTGCTTGTCAATACACAATTAAGTCCAAGTAAAACTCAAGCTTCCGTGGATGGTACATTGAAAGTACCTAACAAAGAAATGCGTCTTGAGGGGCTTTTGGGTTACGAAGTTGATCGGATGTTTGGTAACGCCCCAGCAAACACGATCCGCATTGCCCATTCACCTTATCGTTATGGAAAAGGGATCCGATATGCAGACATGACAGTTTATACTCCAAAATCAGGAGCAACAGTATTTGCTACTGGCTCTATGCAATGGAATTGGGGGTTAGATGATTACAATGCACCAGAGCTACGCCCTTCTGTTTTAAATGCTGATGCACAAGCTATCACACGTAACATTCTCGCCAGGATGGTGAGCAATTAAGGATCAGGAGGAATTATGGACATTTCTCATAATTCCTCGTTTGTAATGATTGATTTTCACAGGTTTGATGCCGTATCTGGCGCAACGATTTCGCCAGTTCCCACATTTAGGATCATGTCCTGATCGGTAATTAAATCTGTGAGTTCCTTAACTTGTAAGTTCATTTCCTCACAGGCTTGTCGTAACTCTTGTGCAAAAGTCCTGAGGTCATCTCCATAGCCACATTGGTAAGCAGCGGTTTCAATTCCTTGCTTGGCATTTGCTCTTGCACAATCTACTAATTCGGTGCCTTTTAGTGGTGTTTGGGATGCCATATCTGTTTTTATGACTTTATAAAGGTTTCCTTTTCAGATCATCTCTCAATTCAAGTATTAATTCATCCCCCTAATGGTTTAAAAAAGTTAAGAGTTAGGATTGAATTCTTATGTACAGAGGCACTATGGCGCGTCTGTACAACTTCATTAGCCGTTGACGACATTACCACCATTGGGGTGTAACACTTGACCAGAGAAGTAAGAAGAGTCATCAGATGCTAGAAACACATAACTGGGTGCGACTTCTTCAGGTTGTCCAGGTCTTTGCATTGGAATTTGTTTCCCGAATTTTTTCACTTTTTCTTCAGGAAAAGTTGACGGAATCAAAGGTGTCCAAATTGGACCGGGAGCGACGGCATTCACACGAATTCCCTTTTCAATTAAACTCTGTGATAAGGAACGAGTAAAGGCAACGATCGCACCTTTTGTTGAAGAGTAATCAATGAGCTGTTTACTACCTTGGTAAGCTGTGACTGATGTGGTGTTTATGATGGTACTACCTTCTTTCAGGTGTTTCAACGCCGCTTTGGTTAAGAAAAACATCGAGAAAATATTTGTGCGGAAAGTCCGCTCTAACTGTTCTTTGCTGATATCCTCGATGCTTTCTTGCGGATGCTGTTCAGCAGCGTTGTTGACTAAAATATCCAGTTTGCCAAATTCATCAATAGTTTGTTGTACAAGTTGCTGACAAAAAACTTCATCACCAATGTCACCAGCTATAGCGACAATACGACGCCCTTGTTCTTCAACTAATTTTTTTGTTTCTTTAGCATCGTCGTGTTCGTTCAGGTAGGCTATAGCTACGTCTGCTCCTTCTTTAGCAAATGCGATCGCCACTGCACGACCAATACCACTATCTCCACCTGTTATCAATGCAACTTTGTTTTTGAGCTTGTCACTTCCTTTATATTGAGCATCATCTGCTTTCGGTTTCGGCGTCATTTCTGATTCCGTACCCGGTGTTTCTTGAGATTGAGGTGGTTGTAATTGTTCTTCTGGCATAGTAGAATCTTCCTTGAAAATAAACAAACAAAAAAAATACCATTTCAAAACTAAACCTTGGACTGAACTATCAATCCAAGGTTTTATTCTTTGGCTAGCAATTGCCATTCAACAGTTTAGGCTTTTTCCTATTTTTAAGCCTGTCGTACTCATTACCTGAGCAATTGTACGTTACTGTTGTTAATTATCGTCACACAAGACACATGCTCTTTCTCTGACAACTAAACACAGCTATGCTATTCTCGTGAAAGGAAATATTTAAACCTTTCATCTGTTTCTTAAGTTATCTATTGTGTGGGGATTATTTCTCACCCTTTAGATGTAAACAAATTTAAATTTTATCCATCTTAAGAGGTAAAAAAAATTAGACCAAATGTAAGTCGAGGGTATGCAGTGCGTGGCAACAGGTGCTTTGATAATATAAATGATGAAATGAGAATGAGTATAACAAACGAATTGTAGCAGAGCCGCGACAAACGAAAAATTAATTAAAATATACCAAAGTAAGATAAGACTGGAAAAACCAAGGCAGGATTTAACTTAATTTTATGCAAAAACTTAATATTTTTTCAAATGAACAAACTGACAAGTTTCGAAATCTTCAGTTAACTTTAAGCGATCGCTGGAACACTTTCCAGGAAATTGAGAACAGCGACGCGGATATTTTAGTTATTCCCTCATTGAGCATTGACCAGGGAGAACTAAAAAAAATCGAAGGTTTTGAGCATTATGAGGAACGACTGCTGTTTTACTTGATTCAGTTGCAGAATCCCTGCACTCGACTGATTTATATCACATCAATGCCAATGCATCCCAGCGTCATTGATTACTATCTGCAACTTTTACCGGGAATTCCTTTTTCTCATGCTCGCAATCGCTTGCTGCTACTTTCCACTTACGATTCCTCTGCCAAACCCCTCACTCAAAAGATTTTAGAACGCCCCCGCTTGCTAAAGCAGATTCATCAAGCTTTAAGGGTTGAAAAATCATTTATGGTATGCTATAATTCGACCGAATTAGAAGCAGAATTATCTTTAAAATTGGGAGTGCCGCTGTTCGCTGCAGCACCAGATTCACAAATTTGGGGGACGAAAAGTGGCAGTCGGCAAATATTTGCAGAAAGCGGAGTTCCGTTTCCAGATGGTTGCCAAAGTGTTTGGAATGATGCAGATTTGGCACAAGCAGCAGCCGAATTGTGGGAACGCCAGCCGACATTAAAACGGATTGTAGTAAAACTCAACGAAGGAATCTCTGGAGAAGGAAATGCGCTCTTGGACTTAAGGCCGATTTTGAATTTAGCACCTCCTGGTAGTTCTCATGAGGAACGACTAACAGCGATGAGTGAGTGCTTTAAAACTTTGCGCTTTCAAGCGAAAGAAGAGAATTGGGAGACATTTTCGCTAAAAATCCCTGAGTTAGGGGCAATTGTTGAGGCGTTCGTGGAAGGAGAAGTCAAGCGATCGCCCAGCGTCCAAGGACTTATTACACCCAATGGGGAGGTGGAAATCCTCTCAACCCACGACCAAATTCTGGGAGGACCTGACGGTCAAGTTTATTTGGGTTGCGAATTTCCCGCCGATGAAACCTATCGACTGCAATTGCAGCAGATAGGGTTAAAAGTTGGCAAAAATTTGGCAGACAAAGGTGCATTAGAAAGATTTGCAGTTGATTTTATCGCTGTTGACAACGGTGATGGACAGTGGGACTTGCAAGCAATTGAAATTAACCTACGTAAAGGTGGTACGACTCATCCCTTTATGAGTCTGAAATTATTAACTAACGGTCGCTATGAACTCTCAACGGGTTTATTTTACACTCAGCAAGGGCGTCCCAAATACTACATGGCTACTGATAACTTACAAAAAGACTCCTATCGGGGGCTTTTGCCCAACGATTTGATGGACATCATCGCTCGTCATAGGCTACACTTTGACACTGGAACCGAAACAGGCACGGTATTTCACTTGATGGGTTGTCTTTCCCAGTTTGGTAAGTTGGGATTGACGAGTATAGGTAATTCTCCACAACAGGCAGAAGAAACTTACAACAAAGTTATCAAAGTTTTGGATAAAGAAACTTCCAGCAACAATAACGATTTATCCTCGTCATCGGAATATGCCTTCCCTATGACTTGGGATGGATCTAGCTGCTAGAAAATGGGGAATTGTGAGTAGTCACCTGCGTACGAGTTGGCTGTCAAAAAGGACTGCTGAACTAGTAACCACTAACTACGAACCATTTCCCAGTCTCCAGTTATGTACAATCGACTCAGGCTATGTCTTTGAGCGCTTGTGTTTCACACTAATCAAAATGCAGTTCATTGCATCAATTCAGACTGTCCGCGTCCCTATCCCCAGCCTTGGGGAAACAAATTTTGCCACACCTGTGGCGCACCGCTGCAACTTTTAGACCGCTATGTCCCACTCCAGCGTTTGGGATCAGGTGGTTTTGCCCAAATTTACACAGTTTGGGATCAAAAGACACAAACAGAAAAAGTGCTGAAAGTGTTGATGGAAAGTTCACCCAAAGCGCTGGAATTGTTTGCTCAAGAGGCGACGGTTTTAAAAAGTTTGCGACATCCAGGTGTTCCTAGAGTTGATGCTGATGGATATTTTTCTGTAGAGATGTTGTCTGTAACAACTCCACAAAGCAATCTCAAGCCTTACCAATTCAATTGTTTGGTCATGGAAAAAATTCACGGTCAAACTTTGGAAGAAGTTTTCCAGCAGTATCCCCAAGGGTGTCCTCAGGAGTGGATTTTAAACTGGCTTGTTCAAGCTGTGGAGATTTTACAGGAGTTACACACTCGCAAGATCATTCATCGCGATATCAAACCTTCTAATTTAATGCTGCGTATTCCGCAAGGTTCTGTAAATAAGGGGGGAACAAGGAAAGATCAGCTGGTGCTGATTGATTTTGGGGGAGCAAAACAATATAGTTCCAACTTGTTTGGTTTAAAACCTTCCTCAACTCGGTTATATTCTTCTGGCTACAGTCCCCCAGAACAAGTTATTGGGGGTATTATTGGACCTGCGGCTGATTTCTATGCCCTTGGTCGAACGATGATTGAGATGTTAACGGGCAAATCTCTTAGCGATTTGGAAAATCCCGTAAGTGGGGAATTGCTTTGGCGCAAAGTGGTTAATGTCAATTCCCAACTGGCAGATTTACTTGATGAGATGGTACAGGAGGATGGGCGATCGCGTCCAGCCAATGCAGCAATTGTTCAAAAACGTCTAGAAAAAATTTCCCGAATTTCGCCACACCAGGGGATAAAATCCCAAATTCAGCAATCTTTTGCGCAGGGGTTTGGACAAGCTAAGGGGATTTTGGTTAAAGTGGAGGACTCTGTAGGACAAGCACTTACCACCTCTGCTCACGCCGTCGGTCAAACAACTCTGTTTATACTAAAGGCAATTTTCAAGATTTTTTTCGCTTGTCTGGACACATTTTGGACAATCCTTCTGACTGGTGTCGGCGCTAGTTTTGGTACTATAGGTGGCTTTGTTTTAGCTTCACAGACAACCATAGACGAACAAATTACCAAATTCATATCTGATCAACTACCCGAGTTGAGTCTGACAACCCCAGCTATCTCAGGCTTAGAGCTTCTTTTGTTTGCAGGTGCTGGCTTGGGAACCGCATGGGGACTAACACTTGCACGGGGTTTTGGTCAGAAGCGGCGGTTTTTTGTAACATCGATTATGGGCATTATCAGTTATGGATTCGCTTGGCTAGTTTTACAATTGTTCACACCACAACAGGGTGGTGAGAGATTACTCGGATTGATTTTGGCAGCTGTTTCTCTGCTCACTATTAGCTTAGGTCTTCGTAGCCATCATATCGTTCACGCTATAGTTGCTGCGTTTGGCACCGCTGTTGTCTTCGCGGTTTTCGTTCTTTTAGGATTTCCAACAAATATATTCGACTTCCTCAGCTTACCCAACTGGAACGAACTCTGGCTTCCAGTAACTTTTTTTGGTTTTGTCGGCGTTTTTCTGAGCTTCTTTTTGGGGGTGAGTCATTACCTTATTGTCCCTGGGTTGCGCTTTTTAGGCTGGCGTTAATAGATTTGTGTTGGCCTAGCCTGCGCGTAGCGCATAAATTGAAGATATAGATCCCCGACTTCGCAGAAGTTGTCGGGGATCTTGTTTTTCATGAATGATTTACTCCCCCTGCTGAGTGTAAGATTACCGATGTAATTTCTTCTCCCCTGCTCCGAAGCGTTCCGTTGCTCCAAAGCGCCTCTTGAAACCAACCTATAGCTCTAATTGGGGCATTAATTGACGAATTTATATTATTGACAAAATCCACTATTTGTGAATTTTACGCTCTTGCTAATATAACTTTACACAAACATATTAACTTTATCTATTTCTGGTTGAGCTAAAGAACTGAATAATACAGAAAGATTGTGCGTGAAGCGTCTGTGATGCATACTGCTAGCTTTGGCGATACGCACAAGAAGTCAGCAAGCAGGCTTATCGCACAAACGAAACAGTATATTTTGTAAATAAATGAATAAATAAAAAATTCCGATTTTTCATTGGTATTCTATAGCAGCTTTTTTGACCATTGTCTAGTTCCATTTTTACTTATTTTAATTTTAAAAACTCTATCTTATGGCAGGTGCTGAGCCTCTGACAAATTGATTAAAAATAATGCACAACTACCCACACAAGTAATTTTATTTGGCAAACTTTAGCTTAAGATTCAAAATTTAATAATTTAGTATTTTTCTAAAAAGGTTGATTCTTAAAAATTTTTAGATATATTTAGCATACGTTTAAAAGTGATTCTTTCAATTATTATTTTTCGATACAAAAAATATAAAGTAATACTTCTTTAAAAAATCTTTAAAGTAAATTATTGAATATACGGTTTGTATATGATATTTTTCATGTATGTTATATAAAAAGTAGTTAAAAACACATTTGTGATAGTAAACTACGTTTATGTCAGTTTTTTTGATCCAAAAAATATTTGGAGAAACTAAGCAAACTCAAGAACTTGTTTATTAAGGCGATAGTATTTTGTTTTAGCCACTAGTAGATAAGTCTCAATTTAATCAGAATGATTCTTAATTTATAATACTTAGTGGCGAAACAGAGCTTTTCATGATTTTTGAGTTTTTTCTCCGCAAGGTTTAATGGATTTCTGAAGTCTTTTATTGATTGGTGTTTACAATCATGTCTTGTTTTACTACCAATACAAGCATTTTTGACTCATATTTGTAAGTCAAAAAAGAAACATCAGCAAAATAATATAACATTTGTTCTCATTGATAATCAGGTGCTAAGCAGTAACATGTTTTTAAAAGACTTAGAGGCAAAAGTGTTCGAGGCTTCAGACTCAGAAAATAGCTTTATCAGCGCAAAACAGACAGGAAAATCCTTTCCTAATAATAGTGTGCTTTGTGAAATAGAAATGCCTAGACTTGATAGTACCGGTTTCATAAAAGTGCTGTATCAAGGCTCTGTCAGAGCGGTTATTCCTTTCAATTTAGTCAGTTCTAATACTCGTAGACTTAAACAGCACCAAGATATGAATTTGAAAACAGATGAAGATCTAAACAAATCTTCTGCTTTAGAAGAATTCTTGAGAAAAATATGTGAATTAGGGGAACTCTCCATCTACACTGCGAGTTTGGAAGAACAAAGTCTTTTGAACAAGCATTGGCGTGTTACTCTGTCTGAGGAGGAATCTAAGCCATCTCCGCCTAAAACTACAAACTCAACAGACGATAACTCGATATTTCCTACTGATTCTTTACTCAGTCAAATATTTGATTTCATTGAGAAGAATTATGATTCAGCTATCACCCTTTGCAATGTCGCTCAGGCAGTAGGTTACTCCGCAGGTTACTTAACAGATTTAGTGCGACGTCTGACGGGAAAAACAGTGAATCATTGGATCATTGAGCGCCGAATGTCAGCAGCACGTGCTTTACTGCTAGAAACCAAACAAAGTGTAAATAAGATTGCTTTAACAGTTGGTTATCAACATGAGGGTCATTTCTTTCGCCAGTTCCGTCAGTACCACGGAACCACTCCTCAAGCTTGGAGAAAGATCCAGCACTCTGAAGAGTAGCATGGAATAAAAGCGAAAAAATTGCGAGTCTCACAGAAAGATTGTGCATTGTAGTCGGAGGCAACTCATAAGCGTCTCCACGCACCAAAAGATTCTTGAAAGCCCCAAGAGAGTGGGACCTCCTACAAAGGTTAAGGTTAGGTAATTTAGCCGTAACTTGGTATGAGCAGGTAGGCGGCATCTATCTGCCATTCATTTGCTAGCATCTGCACGCATATCTGCATTGAGTTATGCATGTATTACGCATCTATTGTGAAACTTTATTCAGAACCCCAACTTCAAGATCGAAGTCGGAGTGTTTGTTTTTTTACGAATAATTTGTGGTAACTAAAAAAGTTTAATTAACTATTGAGGGTTATCCACCAATACGGTTGGTGTTAAGACATTTATTTGTTGAGGCGGCTGAGGAGCACCCGAGCAGGGAGAAAACCGAGCCACATTCTCCCCCTCCCCCTGCCCCCGAGCGTAGCGTGCTCCCTGCTTGCCTTGCTCCAGCTTTCTCGCCGCGCAAAGCGCTAACACGAGCAAATTTCTTATCACCAACCGTATTGGGTTATCCACTTACATATGCCAGGGTGAAAAATGTTGTATTTACAACATTAAAGAAAAACCAAAATTATAAAGTTTTTGTAAAGCTTACGAATAGTGACACGAAAAAATGTGACTCTTGATCCAAAAAAAGTGCATTGTAATGGAATTGTGAAAAACATAACATAATAACCGTACACTTACGGATTTGAAAAATCATATCTCAAAAATCAATCTATTTAGGACTAAATGTCTGCTGAAGAGCTAACCAAAGAAGCTCTTAAGCTCGACAAAAATGGGCGAGCATTACTTTGAACACTTTTATTGAAGCAATAGATGCTTTTAGAGCACATTGCAAGTAAATGAAGTACAACCACGTTGTCTAAAAGCCAGACTTATCAGCCCTTTTTACTTTTTACTTCTTACTTGGTGACTTCTGACTCAGAAACTGCTGCTGTATAACAGCTATATCTTTTTTATTTTTCACGCTTACTAACCGTTAATCGTGATGTATTTACTGCTTATGAAGCCAGTTTAGGCTTTATTGTAGGCTTAATTTTTATCGAAGTCCCGATAGTTTGCTTTTGTCTGATCCCTAAAACAAACTGATAATATTTTTCTGTGATAAAACGTCTTAAAAAACCTGTTTTTTTTTAGTGAGAGTATGGTGAAAATTTTAATACTAAAAGTAGAATAAAGTGGAAAAAATTATCTCGAAAATTAGGAATAAATAATATCTTTATAATCGGTTGACAACATTTTAAAAAACTGTTAATTATAAAGAGAACCTAGGTACAAATTACATACAATGTTTGGAGTTTAGTTATGGCTAAGATCGATCAAATTGGTTTACAACCCAACAGTAATCAGAAAGTTATTGTTGAAGAACTAATAGAAAGTGAATTAGAAAGAATAGTCGGAGGAGATAGTTCTAAGGTTGAACAAACTACTGTGATCACAACTGATGGAAGTCAGTCTATCAATCAGAGTGCTATTCAAGAATCTGGAAAGAATCCTGGTAAAAGACCACCCAGACTATCGCTCAATGAGCTTCTCAAAAGTTTAGGTATCAAGATAGATTTGGATCTTAACATTAAAGCATGACGTTGATCTTTGAGGTTAAGAGATTATTCATTAGGATTCACGACAACTTTGTTTAAACTGTAACCGTTCACGAGGTGAGCAAAAAATATCGAACATGAAATCCACGAAATCACTACTAAAATCAGCCTAAGTTTGATTTTTTTGGGTAATTTTGAATAGAAAAAACCGCGCGTAGTGCGTTGGCAACTGTTTTTTAAGGATTTAGGCAAAAGACCTACCGCCCGTGAACGATTACATTTAAACTTACCCTTCGTGCATCCAATCAAAGTATATATCCCCGATTTATAAAGAAGTCGGGGATATTGTTTTTTATGAATAAATTAGTATCCTTTCGCTTGCTTAAGCAGTAGGAGCTTGCGATATCTGTCAATGACTTTTAAATACTTTTTTTGTATATTTTTTATCTACTTTTAATTGTAAAGTTTAATGGATTTGAAGGCTTTTTTATTTTTATTTATCCTACTTTTATTACTTTTATTCTTATGACATTTGTAGTTCTATTTTTTAACTATATAAAACATAAACTTTATAAAAGTGCTTATAAACTTTAAAGTATCTTTATATTATTTAAATAATAAAAGCTGTAATATTTAAACATAGTGAAAAAACAAAGCTTTACCAACTAAATATTTGTCGGATTTTACATTGAAATTAAATCTGACAACTAAGTTAATTAAAAAAATCAGTAGATAATTATCAAGCTATCTAAAGATTTTTCTTATTAACAATAATTGGTTAAGTCAAGAAATTTATTTCACTGTCCCAAAACTATTTTTACCAGGAAGGAGCCTTTATGTCAGTAGTAGCAATTTTGACCGAGTTAACCGAACAAGAAATCAGCGGAATTGTTGGTGGTGGTCAATCCTCCAAAAACTCTGGTTACAGTAGTGCTAAAGGTGTTAACGCACAATCATCCAATCAATCTGCTACTGTCATAGCAAATGGTGGAGGAAAAAATAGCGATACAAAAGCTACCTCTATTCAAGGTTCAAATCAATCGATTGATAATAGCAAAGATCGTGCGTACGTTACCTACAAGTACTAAGTTATCTCCGTAGTACGCTCTAGTTGAGTGACCATCTCAACCAAAAGTCACTACAGCAATTTGTATTGCCAAAAATTCCTCTATCATGATTTTGTATCATCAGTACAAATCAAAACAGCACTAACCTAAAAAGTATGCAAGTTATAGATTACTTCGTAATAACAGTTATTAACCAGTAGTCCTTTGCCAGATGCTGCCAACAACTGACAAATGACTAATAACGGCTCTTACGAATAACTACACGAGCATCTTATAAGAATAGTGGTCTGGTCTTTTCTGGCTGCAAAAATTGCTACAACGTTACTTTGAACATTGACGGGTGTAAGCTGGATAAAAGTGAAAGGTCAAAGGGTAAGAGACCTTCGTTTGTTATCCCTTACTTCTTACCTACCCGTCAACTTTCCCCTCGAAAAATTAATAAAATTGTGGTATCAACAGGAACCACTCCTTGTTTATGCGCAATTCAAGTATCAAAATTTTTTGTTTCTTCAGCCTTTGATCTCTTATTAAATGATAGGTTTATTTTCGTTCGTACGTATATGGATTAGAAGTCAGGCATGGTGACGAAATTGCCTGTATTGCATAATTTTTCTGGAGTATCTGGGCGAATATTTGATGAGGAATTAGATCTTGCCTTATGCCGTAATTGACGGTATTCAAGCTAGAGGATAAAAAGCAAATTACAGTACAGAACGTGTGAAATTAAATTCTAATTTTTTTGTTTCGCTTTTCGTTATATAGTTGTAATTTTTTTCACAAGCTACTTATGTATCCCGGAATTTATTATAGTTTGGGGATATTGTTTGTTATGAATAATTTGGTGTATTTTAGCTTGTCTAAGCAGTAGTAACTTATAAGATTTGTAAGTTACTTGTCAAATAAATAATTTTTTTCTTAGATGTTTTATAGAGTTTAGACATTAACTTTTATTTTTTTGTAACGACTTACTATTTCTATTTATCCTATTTTTTAAATAGGTTTTTTGTCCATAGTTTCTAATTTGAAAAAAATACTAATTAAAATACTTAATAGAACTTTTATCCAAAATTTATAAAAAGTGTCCTGGTAATATGTAATATTTATAATGTAGTGAAAGTGCAAGACTTAACCAAATAATGTCGTTTGAATGTTAAGAATATGGTAATATTTAACGACAATAAGAAAAAATCAGTAGATAATCACGAGTTGAAGCATCTAAGGATTTTTTGATTACCAATTATTGGTGAAGTAAAGAAAAGAATTTCACTCTCCCAAAACTATTTCACACCACGAAGGAACTTTTATGTCAACTCTAAAATTTGAGCAAGAAACATTCACAGTTTTGACCGAGTTAACTGATGAAGAAATCAATGGAATTGTAGGAGGAAGAGGTTCAGACGTCGCTATTGGTGTTAAAGCTCCCACTAATGTAAAAATTGATGGTGCAACTGTAACCACGCAACAAATCACTCAAGTTGGTGTCGCACTAGTCGTTAATGGTGACGGGAAAGCTAGTGTTAAACAAGATGCAACTCAAAAGGTTATTCAGACAAAACGCCGCCCATAAAGCACGCATACCCTGCGGTAAGTACCTCCGTGTCTACAAAATCAACGAAAAGCTTATACTGTAAAGTTTTTGACTTTTGACTGACTCAGTAGGGTTACTAGCTTATCTCGATAGTATGCTCATCTTGAGTGAGCACCTCAACCAAAAGCCATTACAGCAGTTTGTATTGCCAAAAATTCCTTACATCATCCATGATTTGTAATCATACAAATCAGAACAGCACTAAGCTAGAAGGTATGCAAGTTATAGATTATTTCGTGAAGACAGTTATTAACCAGAAGTCCTTTGCCAGATGCTGCCAACAACTGACAAAGGACTAATAACGACCTTTACAAATAAGTATACGGGTATCTTATAACATAGTGGTCTGGTATTTTCTGGCTGCAAAACCTACTACAACGTTACTTTGAACATTGACGGGTGTAAGCGGGATAAAAGTGAAAGGTCAAATGGTAAGAGACCTTCGTTTATTATCCCTTACTTCTTACCTACCCGTCAATATTCTCCTAAATAATCAATAAAATGTGGTTCTGACAGGAGCCACTGCTTGTTTATGCACAGATGACGAAATTGCGTGTGTAGCGCTAATGTAAGCCTTTGCGCAGGATAATGCGTGAATTTTGTTAGGGCAGGGGGACGCAGTCCCGGATTGAATTTTGAATTAAGCGAAGGGGTGACGTCGAGAGTGCATAAATCTTATGGATAATTGTACGCCAAAGCAAACAAAACGTTACTATTGCTTACCCTTTATCAAAGCTGCAACTTATAAAGTTGCGGTAGCACAATGGGATGGTCTGTGGTGATTAATCAAAGAAGCGACTTGTTCCGCAAAGAAGCTTTAGACCGTGCTTCTTCGCCTGAAGAATTAGATCACATCATGCAGGTAGTCAGCCCGAAAAAGTGGCTACCTATAGTTGCAGTTGGTTCGTTGGTGGCAATGGGGCTGACTTGGAGTTTTTTAGGTCGAATTCCAATTACGGTCACGGGTACTGGAATTATAGTCTATCCCAGTACAATTACCTCATTTCAGTCACCACTTGGTGGTAAATTACAAACAGTTAACATCCGGGTTGGCGATTTTGTAAATAGAGGAGATATATTGGCAACGCTAGACCAAAGCGAACTCCTCAAACAGCTACAACTACAACGCTCTAAATTAGGGCAACTACAAATAGAAGATCGCGCTGCTAGTTTAGTGCAACTACAGCGGCAAAACGCAGACAAAGAAGCGATTAAACAGCAAAGCGAATCTTTGCGGCAAAACCTCCAGGCAGTACAGAAATTAACACCGATTTTAAGAGACAAAGGGCTAAATTCGATTCAACGCGATCGCGTTAACCAAACACAAACTTTAAAAGCACTGCAAAAACTGCTACCTACTTTCCAACAGAGATTGAACAACCGTCAGGAGTTATTAAACGAAGGAGCAATTGCTGGCGATACGGTACTACAAGCACAGCAGGATTACTTAAATGCGGTGACACAAATTAATGAAGCCGAATCGCAACTCAAGCAACTGGATGTCAAAGAAGCAGATGCACAAAGACAATATCTAGAGAACCTGAACTCAATTAAAGATTTGCAAGCGCAGTTAAAACAACTAGATAGTAAAAAAGCAACCGCAGCGCAACAAGATTTAGAAGCAGTAACTACTCGCAAAAAAGAAATTCAGGAAGTCCGGCGCAATATTGCTCAATTAGCACTGCAATTGTCGAGTAGCAGCTTAATCAAGAGTAGCTACTCTGGACGGGTTTTAGAAATTTCGGCAACTCCAGGACAAGTTGTCTCACAGGGTACACCCATAGGAACAATAGCCGCACAACAGCGATCAACTCAACCTATGAGTGTGGCATTTTTTCCTGTTGGCGATGGCAAGAAAATTCAAAAGGGAATGAAGTTACAAGTCACGCCTAGTACAGTGCAACGGGAACGCTTTGGTGGCATCATTGGTGGTGTCACAGATGTCTCACCCTTTCCTGTGACTAAACAGGGTGCATTAAGTGTAGTAGGTAATACCGAATTTGTGGAAGCTTTAATGTCACAAGGACCGCAAATCTTAATGACTTCTCGATTGCAATCAGACTCTTCGAGCTTTAGCGGCTACAAATGGTCTTCTTCAACTGGACCACAGATGAAAGTCACTTCAGGAACTACTACCTCAGTACAAGTCACTGTGGAAGAACGCGCCCCGATTACATTTGTCCTGCCACTTTTAAAATCCTGGAGTGGTATTTCGTGATATGGTATTATGCTGTTCCGACGGAACATAAATCATACCGTTTCATTATTTTGATGACTATAAATAAAAACAGTGAACAGCTACCTACACAGTGAACAGTGAACAAGGGGTGGACGAGTCCGTTTCCTACCTGATAACCCTTCGGGTGTGCGCAGAGCGCACGCCTTACGGCGAACGCCAGTCGCCTACGGAGGGAGACCCTCCTGCAGCGCTGGCTTACTGATAACTGTAGGACTTACGCAAAAACCCTTTTAAACCCTCTTACCTTTGCGTTCTTTGCGTCTATGTCCTGCGGACACGCTGCGCTAAGGCGGTTCATTTTTTCATTATTTTGCGTAAGTCTTGAACTGATAACTGCTAACTGATAACTGTTAAATCACAGTCAAAATTTTTTAAAAATATTTTTATGTTCTGGCAAAATCTAAAAAATATATTAGGGCGATCTGCGCTCCGCGCAGCAGCGAAGCTATCGCCTAAAAAAAAGCGGTGTCATACTCCTACTCTACTGCAAATGGAAGTAGTAGAATGTGGCGCTGCTGCTTTGGGAATTATTCTAAGTTATTACCATCGTATTGTCCCACTAACGGAACTGAGGCAGGCTTGCGGTGTATCGCGGGACGGAGTTAGTGCTTTAAATATCCTCAAGGCTGCTAGAAACTATAAACTTAGCGCCAAATGCTTTAAGACCAACTTAGCTGGCTTGTCGCAGTTGAAATTTCCCTACATTATATTTTGGAACTTTAACCATTTCCTAGTTGTAGAGGGATTCGGCAAACAGCAAGTTTTTCTTAATGACCCCGCTATGGGACGGCGTACTGTTTCCCTAGAAGAATTTAGTGGTGCTTACACAGGTGTCGTACTAGTTGCAGAACCTAGTACAGAATTTCAACGCGGAGGACGCAAGCCCAGCACAATCTTAGCTTTGTGGTCACGGCTGCGAGGTTCTATTAGTGCATTGATTTACTGCGTGGTGGCAGGATTTTTGCTAGTCATTCCCGGACTGGCGCTACCTGCATTCTCCCAGGTATTTGTAGACAACGTATTGATTGAGCATCGGTATGAATGGTTGCGTCCGCTAATTTTAGGTATGCTGTTTACAGCTGCACTCAACGGGTTTTTGACGCTGTTACAGTTGCAGTTCTTGCGGAAGATGAAAATCAAGTTGTCCGTGGGGATGAAGAGTCGGTATCTGTGGCACATTTTACGCCTACCCCTGAGTTTTTATGATCAGCGGTATGCTGGGGAAATCAGTAGCCGTATACAGCTCAACAACAGTGTTGCTGATATGCTTTCGGGTGAGTTAGCGACTACAGTAATTGCAGCAGCATCTGTATCTCTATATGTAATAGTGATGTTGCAATATGATGTGGTGCTAACCTTAATTGCGATCGCTTTTGTGATTATAAACCTTGCTGCCTTGCAGTGGGTCAGAGGGCGGCGCGTAGATGCCAACATTAAACTCATCCAAGAACAAGGAAAAGTCAGCGGCGTAGAAATTTCTGGTCTTCAGAGTATGGAGACGCTAAAAGCATCTGGGTTAGAATCAGATTTTTTTTCCCGGTGGGCGGGTCACTATGCCAAAGCCGTCAACACGGACCAAGAATTACAGGAAACAAACCAGACAATTGGTGTTTTACCAAGTTTTCTCGAAGCGATCGCTTCCATGCTACTTTTAGCTATGGGCGGTTTGCGAGTTATGGATGGAGCTTTGAGCATCGGAATGTTAATCGCCTTTCTCGGTATGATGGAAAGGTTTTTCGCTCCGGTAAGTAATCTCATCAACTTGGGAAGTCAACTCCAAGAGATGGAAGGTAATCTCACTCGCCTTGATGATATCTTACGTAATCCAATTGATCGGCAGCTTGAGCAGGAAAGCAGGGAAGTAAGGGACCACAGGGGCAGGGAATCTCAGGGAGAAATAAATTCTTCCTTGCCTTATGTGCCTTCCTTGTCTTCTAGCTTACGGCTCGTCGGTTCGCAAACATCCCCCTATCTTCTAACCAAACTCAGGGGATACGTAGAATTACGCAATTTGACATTTGGCTATAGCCAAATCGCTCCACCGCAGATTGAAAATTTTAATCTTTTGCTCAGGCCAGGGCAACGAGTTGCTTTGGTAGGTGGAAGTGGTTCTGGAAAGTCTACCATTGCCAAACTTTTGTGTGGCTTATACCAACCGTGGGAAGGAGAAATTCGATTTGACGAGAACCGCAGAGAGGAAATTTCTCGTCAAGTACTAGCCAATTCTATTTCTGTTGTAGAGCAAGAGATTTTGTTGTTTGCTGGTACAGTCAGAGATAACTTGACGCTTTGGGATAGTACTATTCCTGACACTCATCTGGTTCGGGCTTGTCAAGACGCAGAACTTCACGATGTCATCCTTTCACTGCCAAATGGGTACAATTCCGACCTTTTGGAAGGTGCAACCAATTTGAGTGGTGGTCAGCGACAACGGCTAGAAATTGCACGTGCTTTGGTTAATAATCCTAGTATTCTGATCATGGATGAAGCCACTAGCGCCTTGGATAGCGAAACAGAAAAGAACGTCACTCGAAATCTGCGGTTGCGCGGTTGCACTTGCATCATCGTGGCACATCGACTCTCAACCATCCGAGATTGTGATGAAATTATTGTCCTTGATCGCGGCAAGATAGTCCAACGGGGAACCCATGAAGAATTACAGCAAGTTGAAGGGCTGTACTTAGAATTAATCCGCAGTGAAGGAGAGGAGCAGGAGGAGCAGGGAGTAGGGAGCAGGGAGCAGGGAGTAGGGGACCAAATCAATTCAAAATTAGAAGACTCTGCCTCATCCGCCTCATCTGTGTTGTCTTTTTCAAATCTCAAAGGACAACATTACCGTTTACAATGCAATGAATCGCTACAGCTAGATGAGCCTGAGACAATTTGGCTAGTGAAATCTGGTAGCTTGGCGTTATTTGCGATTGCAGTGAATAATAGCATTCCAAAAGATACCCGTCGCTATTTATTTAGTAGCACAGCAGGACAGGCGATGTTTGCGACTGCACCAAGTAAGACAGACAACGAGCAAAAAATTTTAGCGGTGTCGCTTGAGGAGACAGAAATTGTCAAAGTATCCAAAGCCGACTTTAATCAATTGTTTGCTAACGCTAATAAAGAAGTCGTAACTCTGATAGAACACTGGATTTATCAATTAGGTTCAGTACTTGCTGGCATCACTACACCAACGATACCAACATCGCTTCCGGAAACCCGCGACATCTCCTTAGTCAAAGACCAAATATTCCAGCCGCATCAAATATCGTGGGTGCAAGTCGTGCAAGGACGTGTTCGATGGATGGGGTTTGAGGAACTCTCGTTAACTCCTGCATCAGCAATCTTGCCTTTAGGTGCGAATATGTGGCTACAAGCAGATAACACTGTTGAGCTAAAAAGTGTTAACACCTTAGAAATCGAAGATATCAATTCCTTATTAGGCGGTTTGTCCCAATTACAAACTTATTTCCTTTATTGTATTAATCTGCTCCAACGGCAGGAAGTGGATGCAGAATTACTGAGATTTCAAGCCAGAGAACGTCTTGAAAGGCAAGTGATGCAAGAGACGTTAGCAGAATTAGCATCTGTATTGCCACAGCCAAAGTCAGACAGACTAAATAATAGTTCAGAATTCAGTAGTAGTCTTGATTCAACTGATCCAGATCAAGCCTTACTAATTGCTGCTGGTGCTGTAGGACGAGCATTAGGAATTAAGATTTGTCCCCCAGCTGCATCAGAAGATTTATCACGAGTGCAAGATCCTGTGGAAGCGATCGCCCGTGCTTCCCATATCCGTGTACGGCGAATTCAGTTGCGAGACAAGTGGTGGGAAAAGGATTGCGGGGCAATGTTGGCATTTACGATTGAGGACAAACTGCCAGTAGCACTATTACCAGTGTCTGCTACGCGTTACGAACTCTACGCCCCTTCGGAACAAAGGCGCATTCCTGTAGATACCCCCATAGCAAGAGTGTTAGCTTCGACTGCCTACGTATTCTATCGACCTTTGCCTGATAAACAGCTCAAAACTCTTGATTTGCTTCGGTTTGCCCTTCAAGGTCATTACAAAGAACTGATCGTAATTTTAGTGATGGGCATGACTATCAGTCTATTAGGAATGCTAACACCTCAAGCTACAGCAATCCTGATCGACAAAGCTATCCCAGATGCTGATCGGGGGTTGTTAAGCCAAATTGCTTTTGGTTTGATAGCTGCTGCCTTTGGTGGAATGCTGTTTCAACTAGCCCTTGGATTTGCTACGATTAGGCTAGAAACTTTTGCCGATTCCTCTACTCAAGCCGCAGTGTGGGATCGATTGTTAAAGTTAAAAGCTTCCTTTTTTCGCTCCTTTTCAGTTGGTGATTTGGATTCTAGAGTCACGGCGATTACTCAAATTCGCCAAAGACTAGGTAGTACAATCTTAAGAACAATCTTCTCCAGTTTGTTCTCGCTACTCAATCTGGGACTATTGTTCTACTACAGTCTTCCCTTAGCTTTGATAGCTTGTGTGGTAGCATTCGTAAATATTGCCGTCACAATCATCTCTGGTACTCTGATTGTCCGCAAAGTTCGCCCTCTGCTAGAGCAAGAAGGACAAATCTTTGGTGTGATGGTGCAGTTAATTAATGGAGTTACCAAACTCCGAGTCGCTAAAGCTGAAGCCCGCGCCTTTGGTTATTGGGGAAAACAATATACCCATCAATTGAAATTAATCCTAAGTACCCAAGTCATTGAAGACACTGTCACCGTTATCAATCACGTGTTACCTGCATTAACAACTGCTGCCCTCTTCTGGTTTGCTACTAGCTTAATTGGGCAGTCCCAAGTTCCTGGAGGCTCTGGTTTATCAACTGGTACTTTTTTAGCATTTAACGTCGCTTTTGGCACTTTTGTCAACGGAGCTACCAGTTTAAGTAGCACAGTTGTGGAAGTTTTACAAATCTTGCCTTTGTGGCAACGTGCTCAACCAATACTGCAAGGTGAACTAGAAGTCAAGTCTAATCAGGCAGATCCAGGAAGACTATCAGGTAAATTAGATGTAGATCGGGTATCTTTCCGTTACCGCGATGATGGTCAATTAATCTTGGAAAATGTCAGTATCCACGCCCAACCAGGAGAATTTATCGCTATTGTCGGGTCTTCAGGTAGCGGGAAATCAACGTTATTAAGGTTACTTTTGGGATTTGAATTCCCAAAATCTGGCACGATTTATTACGACGGACAAGATTTAGCAGGGTTAGATGTCCATGCTGTGCGCCGCCAATTAGGTGTAGTACTGCAAAATAGTCGCTTGATGTCAGCCTCTATTTTTGAGAATATTGCCAGTAATGCATTGATTACGATGGATGAAGCTTGGCAAGCAGCTCAAATGGCAGGTTTTGCAGATGATGTTGCCGCGATGCCGATGCAAATGCATACAATCGTCAGTGAGGGAGGTAGTAATCTCTCCGGCGGACAACGACAGCGGCTGTTGATTGCTCGGGCACTCGCATTAAAACCCCGCATTTTGTTATTTGATGAGGCTACCAGTGCGCTTGATAACAGAACTCAGGCGATCGTCAGTGAAAGTTTAGATAAACTGCAAGTTACCCGAATTGTGATCGCCCACCGACTGAGTACAATCCGTAACGCTGACCGCATTTATGTACTCCAAGGAGGTCGAATTTTGCAGCAGGGTCGTTTTGAGGAACTGGCTAAAGTTGAGGGGCTGTTTGCTCAATTGATGGCGAGGCAGATGAGTTAACAATTCAAAATTCGTTTTGAAAAGTTTACTCTGTCGGGAAACGCGAACGTTGCATTATCTAAGATAACTATCAGCAATAGCAGCAAAATTTACATCATTAAAATCAATATATCCAAAAAATGAGTTATTAATTGTTTCTTTTAAGACATTAGAATCACTCCACGAAGAGGGAAACCAAAAATCACTTCTAATTTCTAAGTCTTTATATTTCCCGTTAGATTCTATGCGCTGCTGTAACAAATACTCGTACACAAATTGTTTCCTGATACTTCTTTCTTTCAATTCTCTAAAATTGTTACTAATAGAAAAAGCTTCCGGTTCTAAATATTTGATATCAACTATTTGAAAACCACAAGATACTTTTTGTATAAAATCAGCAAACGTACTAACTAAATCATCGATACTCTTGTCATAACGTTCTCTAACATAATATCTAAACAAAGAGTTATTAAAAACATTATAATAATCTACTTCTACACCTAAGTCAGTTTCTAAAAAATCTTTAAACGTAGCGGGTGTCAAAATACCATTTTTCAAAGCGACGCAAAAGACATGATTAACTTGAAACATCAAATCTAATTCACTAGGGTTTAATTCATCGACATCAATATGCCAAAATGAATAAAAGTTGTTAGGTAATTGCGAATTAATCAATAATTTCTTGCCAACTACAGAATATATTTTTTCTAGCTCTACAAAAGTATGCCCTGCTTCTGGAGATTGATTTTTATAACATATCCTTATCCTACGCTCATACTCTACTTCCCCAGATATGTAACAATTGAAAAGAGTTTCGTAAGAATAATCATTCCAATCCTTTCTATACAATGTGAAATATTGATTGAAGCGTTCTATATTATTTTGTATAAAATATTTACCAAAATAATATACAACTGCATCAGGCATTAGCTGCTTGCCATTAATTATAAAAGTATCAGTCAAATCCAAGATTTTTGGCTTACTATTAACTAGTGCCAGTACATCATCAGCTATGTATCTACCATCCAAATGCAAAATATATTCTGGCGCTAAATTCTTCGCTAAATATGTTATGCACATAGATTCCCAAACGCTATGGAAGTTCTTAATACCCCAAATTTCTCCTTCATCCTGTTGGGATAGTTCTCCATATAAAAATAACTCAATCGCATCGTGAAACTGCCAAAAATCATCATCCTTAAGCGGAGTATAGCGTTTGATTAACTCCAAAACATCCTTGAGAATATCTATAGTTTGAGTGCAGTACTCTTCATGGAATAAACTGTACTCTGCCCCTATATATCTATGTTTAAAATCTTCTGCTAGTACCTGCAACTCAGGCGGAATTTCTTCATCTAGCTTCTGCTTAATTTCCCAGAGGATATAGCAATACATTGCCACAATATCTGTAGACTGGTACTTTACTTGCTGTCGGGGCAAGGTCATTGCATCAATATATGCCCCACCATTATTTTGATACACTGCCCTGTGCAAAAAGCGATGAATCTGAGAGTAGTCAATTTTCTCAGTTATCCCTAACCGATAAGCTAAAGACAGTATTTTTAGTTCATCATAAGCAGCCAAAATAGCACCAATATTATCCAGCTTGGAATAGAGCATATTTCCTTCATTAACAGCATCAGGTAGGCTGATTTTCTGAGTGCTGCCATCACCCCGAACAACTCCATCTCTATCAGCAGTAGATTGCAGATATCCTTTAAAATTACAAATATCTTTAAATTGGCGTAATATCTTGTAGAGCAAGAAGAATATATAGCATTTGCTATTATACGTATCAAACACAGCAGGGTCAAAACCACGGGGCAAGCACAATTGGATTTGGGAATCGCGCTTTTGAATGCCGACAAACGAATATTTATCGTTAACAACTGGTTGCAATTCGTGGAAGTTTAGCATTAGTTAAAAACCAACATCAATATCATCTTTTTCTTCTACAGTAGGCACGCTATCATGCCAGTACTCTAGTAAGTCGATTGTATAAATCAAAAAATCAGTAAAGGTAACTAAGCTAATATTTTTCTTATTTAATTTATCTCGAATAAATTCAGTTAATAATTGCTTATTTCTGGCAAAGACACCGTCCCATAGATAAAACATTAGTTTATCTTGCACCTGTTCCAGAGTTACTTCACCATATTTCGGCTTGATAAACCACCAACTAATTAGTTTATCTTCTATCCTTCTAATACTGTAAGAGTGTGATTTTATAAATTCATTTACTCCTACAATACAGCGATACCAATCTAAAATTTTAGCATCACTTAGCGGCAAATTAGTATATCGCACCGCATCAGGTATAGTTTTGGATGACATATTAGCTTTACTAGGAGCATCTACATACTCCCAATCCCAACGACGCTTAAAAGCACTGTCTAAGTAATAAATAGATTCATCAGATGTATTTATGGTTGCAATAATTGATAGATTGGAGGGAATATTAATTTTACGACTTTGCAAATTGTTGAACAACCTTAAACCGTTTTGGTTCGAGTTATCTTTAAAATTCTGTTCCAAAATTTTACTAAAATATTCAAGATTAGTACCATTAATCTGTATCACACCATCATTGGAAACATTAGCCTTATACCCCATCGCATCGAATAAGCCAACTAACTCCATTTCAGAGATATCAACTTCATAAGTTGACCAACCATCTTCTTCCCTATCTAATAGCTGAAATACCGAACCAAATATGGCAGCGGCGTTGCCCCGGTTCAACTCATCAATGACCAGTAAATAGTTCTCCTCTTTACCATCAACCAAACTCCGATATGCCATACCCAACGCCTTGAGGAAATGTCCAGGATAGTACTTATATACTATAGAACCTCCATACGTTAGGGGTAACAATTTGCCCATAAAATCAGAGTATGTGTATTCAGGATGAAATACAGTTTTTACTGTATTAGACAGAGTTTTGTTAGCTTCATCAAACCCAATTAAGAGTTCTTCCTCGGCAATTTCTCGTATCTTGTAGCTTTTGCCAGTCCCAGGACTGCCAAAAATTATCTTCTGGATTGGCTGAAACTGATTGCCCATAGTCTTGGTTATAACAAATACTACCTCAATATTGTACGCACTCTGTTTAGAAAAACAAATACCGTACTATCAAAAAGCAAAATTTTCTTCTATCAGATAAAATTTTTCGTATGTAAAAATTTACATACTAAGGTGTTTCATATCTACTTGTAAATATTTATTAGTGGATGAATGTTACCCTGATTCCAAGCGGATTACTCTGATACAAAACAGAAAGTGGGGGAACAGCGACAGCGACTGCTGATTGCTCGGGCACTAGCATTAAAACCCCGCATTTTGATCTTTGATGAGGCAACCAGCGCTTTAGATAACAGAACTCAGGCGATCGTCAGCCAAAGTTTAGATAAACTCCAAGTTACCCGAATCGTCATCGCCCACCGACTGAGTACAATCCGTAACGCTCACCGCATCTATGTACTCCAAGCAGGTCGAATTTTGCAGCAGGGTAGTTTTGAGGAACTGGCTAGAGTTGAGGGGCTGTTTGCTCAGTTGATGGCGAGGCAGATGACATAATTTCAGTAAACTGATTTATTCCCTACACCCTTATACCCTTATACCCTTACACTCCTTCTTCTTGACGCTACGCGTATCGCAAAGGAGCAACAGACGCATAAAGGCATATCACACTTGGGCAATCTAAGCTAAAAATAATTCCCCCCAGCCGCTTTTATATTAGGCTTGGGGGGAAAAAATAGGTCGTAGACTATAGAGTTTCTGTATATGTCTTGATGTTTTTATTCTATTAACTGTGTTCACTTTTGTACAGTCTTATCGCAAGAATTTACTGAATTTTTACAACATCTTTACTAGTTCTTTATTCTCGCTATTTCTTGAACTAGTCTTATATATAAGTGTAGCATTACATCTACTGCCCAAACTTTCTAAATTGAGTCTATCTGTAAAAATATGAACATTAAAATTGTCATGAGTACGGTTCTGTTTACTTTTTTTGGGTTGACAGCACAAGCCTTCGCACTCAACGAGCAAGACTTGGAAGTTTTAAAAACAACAAATACTTGTCCTCGTTGTGATTTAAGTGGTGCTGATTTATCTCAAGCTAGATTAAGTGGAGCCAATTTACGAGAAGCAAACTTGAAAGGTGCCAATTTATCTCAGGCAAACTTGACAAATGCAGATCTCACAGGCGCAAATCTAGACACCGCAGTCTTAACCTCTGCAAACCTCTCGAATGCTTCCTTAACTGGTGCGAGTCTCAAATCAGCATCTCTGAACAATACCGATTTGAGTTCTGCTGGATTCATCGGTGCCAATTTAGAAGCTGCCAATCTCACAGGAGCTAAACGACAGTATACAAACTTTCGAGGCGCAAATTTCAGTTTGACCACAATGCCCACAGGCTATGTCACTTCTAACAAAAATTATGGCTGGTCACTACAGCGTCCAGCTCAACAACTTGAATGTGATAAGTTCAAAAACCAAAAGGTTCCTGGTACAACTTGTCGCGGTGAGTAATACCGTTTCACTTTAAAGTTAGAACATGGTGGGCAAGTGGGGAAGTAGGGGAAGTAGGGGAAGTAGGGGAAGTAGGGGAAGTAGGAGGAGTCAAATGTATCAGGATTTTTGTCAAAGGGTATCACTCCCCCACTCTCCCTATCTGTTCCACTTCCTGACTTTCAAAATATATGGAAGTTCAATCAGCATTTAGTTAACATTTCTTTATCATGAGAAAAATGACAAAACACTGTGTAACTTAATTCACCAATGCTCACTCTTATTAAAGACTTGGCAATCAAACTGGCACCTCGCTTAATTGAGATTCGCCGTCACATCCACTCTCACCCAGAACTTAGTGGTCAAGAACAGCAAACATCTGCTTTTGTTTCTGGTATTTTATCTTCTAATGGTCTTCACGTAAAAGAGCGGGTGGGTAAAACTGGCGTTGTTGCAGAACTGCAAGGTACTGGCAAAGATGAGCGTCTATTGGCAATTCGCACTGATATGGATGCGTTACCAATTACAGAACGCGCTTGTCTAGAGTTCGCCTCTCGCTCACTAGGTATTATGCACGCTTGTGGTCACGATGTCCACACGACAGTCGGCTTAGGAACGGCAATGGTACTGTCTCAAATAGCAGAGGAGTTACCGGGTGGAATACGGTTCTTATTTCAGCCAGCAGAAGAAATAGCCCAGGGCGCTAGTTGGATGATAGACGATGGCGTAATGAACCAGGTTTCAAATATACTTAGCCTTCATGTTTTCCCTTCGATACCCGCAGGTTCGATTGGTGTGCGTTACGGCGCGTTAACGGCAGCTGCTGATACTTTAGAGATTATCATTATCGGTGAATCCGGACATGGTGCTCGTCCCCATGAGGCGGTAGATGCTATCTGGATTGCTTCGCAAGTCATAACTACACTGCAACAAGCAATTAGCCGAACCCAGAATCCTCTACGTCCTGTCGTGTTAAGCATAGGGCAGATTAACGGTGGTAGAGCGCCAAACGTGATTGCTGATAAAGTGCAGTTGTTGGGAACAGTCCGTTCTCTCCATCCCGAAACCCGTGCCAATCTTCCAAATTGGATTGAAAAAATTGTCGCTAACGTATGTGAGCCGTACGGTGCAAAATATCAGGTAGATTATCGCCAAGGCGTGCCTAGCGTGCAAAACGATTATTCCCTAACGCAGTTGACGCAATTAGCAGCAGAAGAAGCATGGGGTAGCGATCGCGTTCAAGTCTTACCCGAACCTTCTCTTGGTGCTGAAGATTTTTCTGTTTATTTAGAACACGCTCCTGGTAGTATGTTTCGCTTGGGTGTGGGCTTCAAAGATAGGCTGATTAATTACCCGTTGCACCATCCACTCTTTGAGGTGAATGAATCTGCCATTATTACTGGAGTTGTCACGATGGCGTATACAGCCTACAAATACTGGCACCAAACTTGATAAACTTAGATATCCAAAGAAAAACTCCCAGCATCTACCGTGTTGGGAGTCGCTATTCTAGCAAAACTAACCGCAAGATGCAAATATTTGCGTCTTGTGGTTCCAGAAACTACTTAGCGCCGACTACGCCCAATTTCTTTTGAATCTCAGTCTTAGCGGCTTTGAATTCTGTAGCCAGTTGCTCGCTTTGTTCAGTGCTCAAGTTGTTGCGAATCGCAGCAAACATCGAGCTTTCTTCTTGACGCATGTGGTCGCCAACAACGTCCATAAGCTGTTTGATTTGACCTTTGAATTGCTCCATGTTAGAAGGGTTGATACCCTTGATTTGCTCTAACATCTTCTTCATTTGCGCTTGTTCATCATACAGTTCTTGAGTGTCGTTCTGACCGTAGAAAGGACGGACTCTCGGGTAGACGACTTGTTCTTCAGCTTCAGCGTGAGCACTCAAATCCTTGTAGATTTGACCAAAGTACTCTTGAATCTTTTGGGGATCTTGGCTTGCCAAAAGTTCAGTGAACAAGGTGTTAACCTTGCCGTGATCCAAACGAATAACATCTTGGATGTTCAGATCCTTCTTGTCAGTGTTTTGGGTAACAGCACTACCTAAAACGCCACCGACTGCAGCCATAGCGTCTTGAACGCGTGCCCAAATTCCTTGATCAGCATCTTGTCCCGTCAGTTCACGAACACCCAAAACTTCTAGAACACCTTTGAGTTGCTCTTGGTGAGCGCGGTTCTCAAAGTTAATTGTATTCAGAGGTCCAATTGCCAGTAACACGTCAGCACCAACTTTTTGTGCTGCCTTGTGAACTGTCAAACCGGTCATAACTTGCTGGTGCTTGAGCAATTCATGCTGAAATACTTTCTCGTACAGGCTCAGCTTAGAGCCTTGCTGCAATTGACGAACCTTTTCAATCATTTCTGTAATGGTTTTTTTTGGCTCGGCTTGGATGCCATACTGACCGATAACAGTTTCCAAAACGCCCAGATTTTTTCTGTCATCTTCGAGAAAGTCCCGGAGGCGCTTAGCGATTTCTTGGTCACTGACTTGTTTGATAAGCTGTTCTTCATTTTCAATAATCAACTGTTGAAGTGCTTTCAGATCTGCCAGTTGAATCGCAATAGCAGAACGCTTGGTATCATCTAGTGTTGCAACCATTTTCTGGTATCCCCTCAGGATCAAGTTTTTCGTGTTATTTACTCTCTCAAAGTGACACAGCTATCAAGAAGGTTCCATCTTTCTTTTGACCGATAGCTCATAAACCCTGGGTAGAAAAAGGAGAAGAAAACTTAATAAGTTTTTATGTTCTACTTTGAGATAGATAATTGTTTTTTTTATCCTCATTCGGCAGATAGATTAATTTTTAATATTAATTTTCTAGATTTACGCAAGAAAAGTCAAAAAAGGATATCAATTCAGAATGCCGGATAATCAGGGGTTAGGGGAGCAGGCACTGAACAAAGCTGTAGAAATCGCGTTATCTAGCCAGTTAGATAAAGTAGAATATCTCGATGTAGATGTCAAAACAGACCCACTGAAAGTGATTCAAGGAGAGGTTGATTCAGTTTCAATAGAAGGCAAAGGATTGGTAATGCAAAAAGACCTCCGAGCGGAGGAGTTGAAAATGCAAACGGGTAGCATTGCCATTAATCCTTTAAGTGCAGCTTTTGGTAAGATTGAACTGACAAAACCAACGCAAGCAAGTACACAAGTTGTTTTGCTCGAAAACGATATCAACCGTGCCTTCAACTCAGAATATATCCGTTCACAGTTGCAAAGCCAGAAAATTCACGTCAACGGGCAGTTAACAACAATTATTCCTCAACACGTGGATTTTCATTTACCTGGTAATAATAAAGTCGAATTAAGCGCTTCTATTCTATTAAAAGAAACGAATGAAACTCATCAAGTAGCTTTCTCCGCAGTACCGAAAGTGAGTGCGAATGGAGAAACAGTTTCTCTAGAAAATGTTGAGTATGGTGATACACAGGAAATCTCACCAGAGTTGACAAAAGCTTTGATAGATGCAACAAGCGAAATTTTGAATCTGAGTAACTTTGATTTACAAGGAATAACTCTACGAGTTAAACAACTTGAAGTGGAAACAGCTAAACTGATACTGCAAGCTGAAGCTCACGTGGAGCAAATTCCCTCCGCATAAAATTAGGATCCTTAAGGAGAGTAAAAATTATGGAAACTACAGAAAGAAGTTCGACACCGTTCCCAAATCTGCCACCAGTTATTGAGAGTGATGATAGAGAGTATCATGATACTGGTGTACCTAGCACTGTTGCGATCGCAGGGCATCCCTTACACCCCCTGAGTGTCGTCTTTCCCATAGCCTTTTTAGCCGGCGCTTTGGGTAGCGACTTCGGCTACTGGTTAACTCATGATTTCTTTTGGGCAAAAGCTTCGCTGTGGTTAATCGGACTGGGATTGCTTGGAGGCGTTTTAGCAGCGCTGATCGGCATAAGCGACTTTTTGCAAATTGAACGAGTCCGCAAGCGTTCTGCTGGCTGGGCGCACCTGATTCTTAATGTAGTGCTTCTAGTGTTGAGCGCCGTTAACTTCATTCTGCGTCTCGGCAACCCTGAGTCAGCAATATTACCTTGGGGACTCTTAATCTCACTTGTTGTCGGTACGCTGACGAGTGCTTCTGGCTGGTTCGGTGCTGAACTATCCTATCGCCACAAAATTGGTGTGGTAGGTCCTGGTAGCAGAAGATATCCGTAACAAGATTTTAGATTTCACAAATCCCAACCCAAAAAGCTTTGGTGCAAGGACAAAAATCTTTGTTAGTTCCTGGTTGCGAAAATGCTATCAAAACCAACTTAAATCTTTTATATCATCGTCTGTATGCTCATCGTTGTAACGATGGGCTTTTTCTTTAAGTACTACACTGGTCCTGCTCATGAGTGGTTTAATGATCGTACTTTAAAGGATCTGGTGATCCCTACGTCTACACGTAACACGCCAGATGTTGGGCTGTCGGGAAACTTGCCCACGACACTGGGGACTCAGTTTTCGCCCTTGGTTTAAATCCAAGGGCGGAAACTGTCTTTAATTTTGAATTTTGAATTTTGAATTGTTAAGTGTTGGGTAGTGTTTTAGGTTGGTTGTGGTTGCGTCAATTACATCGTAAAGGTTATGCAAAAAAAAGTTAAAGTTAAACCTAATTCAAAAATTCAAAAGATTGAGGAAGAAGCTGATGGTAGTCTTAAAGTGCATCTCAAATCCCCTCCTGTAGATGGCAAGGCTAATGAAGAGTTAATTAAACTACTAGCGGAAAAATTTGATGTATCAAAATCGCATATCAAAATTAAGTCTGGTTTATCTTCTCGGCAAAAGCTGATTGAGATTGATACAGATTAGACTATCTTAAAGAAGAATTCACCAAGCCAGAATTCAGCAATTCCTGAATTCTGGCTTTTCTTTCAATTATGTCTAGCTAAACTAATGCTTTAACTCTTCTGTAATACTAATATAGGCAGGTTGTGCTTTCACTCTTTCTATCCAATCTTGGATAGCAGGAAATTGTGTCAAGTCAAACCCACCTTCATCAGCAACATGAGTGTAAGCAAACAAGCTAATATCAGCAATTGTATAACGCTCTCCTACAAAATAAGCGTGGTTGGATAAGTGTTTTTCCATCACCCTAAGAGCTACGTAACCAGGTTCACGTTTTTGCTCTATAACTTCACGGTATTCCTGAGCCTTATTTAAAATAGAAATCCAAAATCTCGGTGTAGCAATATAAGGCTCATGGCTATATTGTTCAAAGAACAACCATTGCAGTACTTGGGCTTTAAAAAAGGGATCATATGGTAAAAACTCTGTTCCTTCACTCAGATAAATCATAATGGCATTTGATTCAGCTAAATATTTCCCTGGTTCAACTTCCAAAACGGGAATTTTTCCGTTGGAATTTTTACCTAAGAATTCTGCCGTTCGAGACTCACCTTTAGTGATATCAACCTCTATCCTCTCAAATGGCATGCCAATTTGCGTCAATAAAAGACGAATCTTGTAACCATTGCCAGAGGGTAAAAAATCATACAAACGCAGGTTTTTCATGCCAATAAGTTGAGATGAAATGGTTAATGAGTTATGCCGTACAAATACAGCATATTATCGAAATATACAAATAAATATGCTAAAATTGTTTGATGTATAGCATTTTAGTACGAAACACAATTCTCTGATTAATAAATAATAAAAGTAATATTTGTTGCAGGATTTCGACGTTGTAATCTTAATAAGCGATAGAAGAAAAACTATGTGTGGAAGATTTACTTTAATCCAAACAGCAGAAGCATTATACAAAACCTTCCATGTAGAAAAACTTCCTGATTTAGAGCCGCAATATAACATCGCTCCTACGCAAATGGTGGGAGTAGTCTTGTATAATCAAGAAAGCGAACAACGTGAATTTCAGAAGTTACGTTGGGGTTTAATTCCCTCTTGGTCAAAAGATTTAGGAATCGGAGTCAAGCTGATCAACGCTAGGGCAGAAACAGTAGCAGAAAAACCAGCTTTCCGCTCTGCATTCAAGCACCGTCGCTGTTTGGTAGTAGCAGACGGCTTTTACGAGTGGCAGTTTCAAGAAAATCAAAAACAGCCCTATTATTTTCGTCTACAACAAGGAAAACCCTTTGGCTTTGCAGGGTTGTGGGAGCAATGGCAATCGCCCGAAGGTGAGGAAATCACATCGTGTACAATTTTGACCACAGAGGCAAACGAATTAGTGCAGCCGATTCATCAGCGTATGCCAGTTATTCTTCAACAGCAGGATTACGATGTATGGTTAAATCCAGAAGTACAAACACGTGAGGCGCTACAACAACTGCTGCACCCCTACCCATCTGAAGCGATGACTGCTTACCCAGTAAGCAAAGTTGTCAACAGCCCTAAGCAAAATATTTCAGATTGTATTAAGCCTTTGTAACTGTTCATGAGGTACTAATCAGTTACATTAACTTGTAGTGAGTGCAAAGAGCGCTCCTCAAGTACCCAGTCATCGTCATGATTGCGGCAAACCTATCACATAAGTTGTTATGCCAAGAACCCAGAAAAACGATAACTTTGTTGACAAAAGCTTTACAGTCATGGCAGATCTGATCCTCAAGCTTCTGCCAACTAATAAAAAAGCTAAAGAAGCCTTTGTTTATTACCGAGATGGAATGTCCGCTCAGTCGGAAGGAGAATACGCTGAAGCCTTGGACAACTATAGAGAGGCTTTAGAACTTGAAGAAGACACCAACGACCGAAGCTATATCCTCTATAACATGGGTTTGATACACGCCAGCAACGGCGAACATGACAAAGCTCTAGAGTTGTATCATCAAGCACTGGAATTTAATCCACGCTTACCCCAAGCTTTAAACAACATCGCTGTTATTTACCACTATAAAGGGGAAAAGGCGAAAGAAGCAGGAGACGAAGACGGGGGAGAAGCACTGTTTGACAAAGCGGCTGATTACTGGATTAGAGCTATTCGCCAAGCTCCCAATAACTACATCGAAGCTCAAAACTGGTTAAAGACCAGTGGACGCTCCCAAATTGACGTATTCTTTTAATAATTTGTCGTTAGTCGTTTGTCATGATACTAATGACTAATGACCCTTCGGGGAGAACCTCCGGTTCCGCTAGCCCCTAAGGGGCAAAGCTCGCCGGGGGGATACTCCCCCCGGCAGACTTTGGCGCTGCGCAAACGCTAACGCCAGAAGCCTGGCTGTCGGGAAACCCTCCCGCAGCACTGGTCTCACTAATGACTCATGACTAATGACTAACCATGATTGACCGTGAACAAGTTCATAAAGTAGCTAATCTTGCGCGTTTAGAGTTGACGCCTGAAGAAGAAGAGAAATTCACAACTCAGTTGGGAACTATTCTTGACTATTTTGAACAACTGAGTGAATTGGATGTGAATAATGTGCCACCAACATTACGAGCAATTGATGTGAAGAATGTGACGCGGGCAGACGATTTACAACCTTATCCCAACCGCGAAGATATTCTTGAGAGTGCGCCGGAACAAGAAGGCGACTTTTTCAAGGTACCTAAAATCCTGAATGAGCAATAGTTAGGATTTATTGGTTAGTAGTTATGAGTTAGTCATTGTTAGTAATAATTTACAATGCTGTTAGTAGTTCTATCTAAAGACGCTTAGGCAATTGTTGATTATTAGATATAACTAGTAACGACTAACTACTAACTAAACTTATGGGCTTGGGAATCCTCAAGGATGGTAAGTGGGTAAGCGATCGCCAGCAAGAAGACTCACAAGGTAAATTTCTCCGTCCTTCAACAACTTTCCGTAACCAGATTACAGCAGATGGCTCCAGCGAATTTAAAGCAGAACCAGGGCGCTATCACTTGTACATTTCCTGGGCGTGTCCTTGGGCACACCGCACTGCTATTATGCGCCAATTGAAAGGGTTGCAAGATGTCATCAGCATGTCCGTGGTAGCGGCAGAAATTCATGATAACAGCTGGGAATTTTCTGATGAACCGGGGAGCATTCCTGATACAGTCAATGGAACTCAGTATCTCTGGCAAGTTTATCTCAAAGCTGATCCTAACTATAGTGGACGGGTGACAGTCCCAGTTTTATGGGACACACAAACTGGGACAATAGTCAATAACGAATCCCGCGAAATTATACGGATGTTAGATACAGAGTTTAATGTCTTCGCCAAACAAGATGTAAACTTTTATCCAGAACATTTACAAAAAGTTATTGACAAGACAATTGATGCAATTTACCAGCCGATAAATAATGGTGTTTACCGCGCGGGATTTGCCACGACACAATCAGCTTATGATGAAGCGGTAACCGAACTTTTTGATGCTCTTGATCACTGGGAGCAAGTGTTAGGAAAGCAACGCTATCTTTGTGGTGAACAAATCACTGAGGCGGACTGGTGTATGTTTACAACTCTGTTTCGCTTTGATGCGGTTTACTATGTCCATTTCAAATGTAACTTACGTCGGATTGTAGATTATTCCAATCTGTGGAATTATCTCAAAGACCTTTATCAACAGCCAGGAGTTAAAGAAACTTGTAACCTGGATCACATCAAACGACATTATTACAAAAGTCATCCCAACGTAAACCCAACTGGAATTGTACCGAAAGGACCAATCATTGATTTTGATGCACCGCATAACCGGGATCAACTGCGTGCGGCTATGGAAGTTTAGCGAGAACCGCCATATCTTAGGATTGCTCTAGTAATTATATTTGATTTGTGAGAATTGAAAGCGACAGATCCCCGACTCCTTTAAAAGTTGTCGGGGATCTTGTTTATCATGAATATTTAGGATTGCGATATTTGGCACCTAAGTGATAATACAGACAATACTACTTCAGTAAGGAAGATGTCAGTATGGTTGATTTTGGGGCGATTGGAGTGGGGGTACTCAAAATCTAGAAACCCGGTAACTTCTGCGAAACCGGGTTTCTGACATCACGCATGTCTCTATCCTATTCTGTGTTAAGAGTTCCCTATCCCCTTACCTCCACCCATAACTTTAATTTTGCCTAACCACTTATTTACTGAAACTGATATTGAGTTGCGATCCTGGGGGTAAGAATGCATCTTCTAAATCAGCCCCTAGTAAGTTTGCTCCTTCTATATTTGCTGTTGTAAGATTTGTCTTTTGTAAATCAGCTTTCTGTAGATTTGCCCCTTGCAAATTTGCTCCTTGCAAGTTAGCCCCCTCTAAATCTGCATCATATAGGTTTGCTCCTTGGAGATTTACTCCTTGCAGGTTTGCTTTGCTGAAATCTACTCCTTGCAAATTAGCTGTTTGTAGATTTGTTCCCTGTAAATTCGCCTTTTCTAATTCTGCTTCTTGTAAGTTTGCACCTTCCAAATTAGCTCCCAGCAGATTTACTCTCTCTAGTTGTGCTTCAAATAAATTACATCCAACACATTCATTGGTTGTTAATAAACGTCTGACATTTGCTGCTACAGGATCTACAAACCATGTTGTTGGAGGTGTGGCGGGAGTTGGAGATACTACGGGAGCAGGTACTGATTCAGTAGGTACAACAGGTAGTGTTTCTGATTGAGCAAAAGCACTGGGCTGATTAAACAGAGATAATCCCGCTATTAACACAATAAATACAGCAGTCACAATCCAGGAGGTTAATGTTTTTGAATTTTGTTTGTTCATTAGTTTATTCCTCTCGTTCTTGGTAATCTTTTTTTATCTGCTTTTAGTTCACCTTGATTTCAAGATAGAACCAATCAAACTCTAAAAGCAAATATTATTATTTTTCCTAACAATAGATAAAAGTGATGATTTACTTTTAGTCTGAAATTCTCGCGTGCATTTATACTAAAAACGCTCAGAACCTTTACTGTATAATAAATACAGACGTTTGGGTAAGTAATCTATTAGATTTTTCAAACAACCTTTTAGCGATTTTCCAGTTTGTCTCGATTCACCCAACGATTGACGAACTCGTTGTTGCGTTTCCGCACTCTAACTTGTACCTTCTTTGAGCCTAGCTTAACTACTTCGCCAGGAATTCTCTGAATATTATCAGAGCCAGTACGAGCTTTATAAAGCCAAACAACTTTTTGACCTACTAAGTAGTCAGGCTGTTTACTAAAATGCGGTGTTTCGTCTGCCCAGGAGGGGTAAGCAACTACTAAATTGATTGAAAGTATTAAGACTAATAAAGCGATTTGGAGAAGTTTCATAGTCATTATATTTGTATTAGGGCATTCAATACCCAATTTATTGCACTTGGACTAAATTTCCTTATCTCATCTTCAAAGCAAGCTGTAACTCTAGTTTGTTTGGATTCATTTAAAATCAACTTTGAAGCTTGTTTAAAACTTGGCTTTTCTCCCGAATCTATTAATCAAGTTCTAGGGAGATGTAGCCAGAAGTTAGAACTAATCAGTAGTGGAGGTAGAAGAGCACTTTTTTCTACACTGAACGAAGGTAGCAAGTTTCTAATTAAAACGCGAACTGCAGCAAAGCAGCAGCGCTGAGTCCCAAGGGGACAGGCTTACGCGTATCTCCTACGGAGACGCTGCGCGAACGCCCTTGGCGTGCGCTTGCGCTTACGCTATCGCTCAACATTTAATTAAAAAGCATTGCTAGGCTGGGAACAAGTTGAAATGTTCCACTTTTCATCATTATCGAGAATCCCAGCCAAATTAACACAAATGGAAAGACTTTTCGACCATAGCGAGCCATAAGTGGAGCCATGAGCGGATTACGAGTCATATGGTAAGAGAGAAAGCACCACACCCCAACAGTCAAATAGCAAACACACAAAATCACTCCTAAGCTTGGCAGATTGGTAGTAGCAAACAACGGTACATAAATACCAATGTTATTTCCTCCATTAGCAATAGTGACTGCCGAAACACGGTAAGTTTGAGGTTCGCGTAGAGTTCCAAAAAATGATTTTTTCTGACGTCTGAATTTTACTGAATGACCAAAATTAACTGACACATCTTGGATTGTATCTGCATCATTATCTCGACTCATTAAATGACTGATACCAATGATAATTGGCAAGATGCCTAGCAATCCAATCCAAGCTTCTGGAAGAAATAAACCACCAAAAAAACCAGGGAGACTAGCAAATATTAAAGCAGTAAATCCAACAAATTCACCCAGAATAATATGCTTAGGACGAAAGGTGTTATTGACTTTTCCAAAAAAAGCTGTCAAGTAGATATTGTCGTCAAAGGTAGTTGCACAAGCGGTAGAGATACCAATAATTAACGTAGCAATTAGCCAACTCATAGTTATTGTTCACAAAGGTTCAAATTTATTTCTCTAATCCTTACTCTGCTTATAGAAATGATGGCAGTTTAGGGGATTATTCAATTGTTTTTTCTTTCGAGGCGATTACTATTAATCACATTTGAGATTTTTTTCTTAACAACTTAGCTTGTTCTCAATATTATGGTTTTACCCAAATAAGAGCAAATATTCTTTTTTTTGAAAACAATAAACAAAATTTATTAAATATACAGCAGAATAGAGGCGTCAGTCGTCAGAAGTCAGAAGTAAAAAGGGCTTAGAGTCTGGCTTTTAGCTCTTAGTGTTGTACTTGATTTACTTGCAATGTGCTGTAATTATTAAATCAAGATTAAGAAAACAAGATAATTATCAAAATAGCCCCAAATAAAACGCATAAAAATGAGTCATAGACTAGCTATCTCTGACCTAAGAGCGTGATTTATAAACTAGATTCAGCACAAATACAACCGTGCAAATGGGAGAATAATTGTAATTATGAAAGTTACCTGACGATTAGTGTCTCCGACTCCAAACCATCAACACCGATTATGCAGAATCGCGAAAAGCATCTCTAGACTCTGCGATTAAACATAAACCAATTATGTCAATCCATGTGTTGCCATCATTTATTTATTAGTATTATAAATTTATTTAAAAAAATGATTTTTATGAAAATAGGGCTAGAATTCTGGTTTTCTTCAACCTACATTTAATAGCGAAAGTTATATCAGTCCCAGTCCTATTTAATCTACAGATAAAATTAACTCAATATCTATCTGACTAACGAACGCTGTTACAACAATTTAAAATTAGTCATTTTCTGCAGCAGTCAATGTATTGGGAATACGAGAATCAAGAAAAGCTTGCGATACATTTGGAATAAACCAGTCGGTTTCACCAGGCTTAACAATTTTGGCATTGGGGAGATTTAATTCCAATTCCGAAGTATCTGGGTTTTTCTTGACTAAAAGTTGTGTACCATCCATAATCTTGACAGCAACAGCACCAGTTTTATCCAATCCTGTAACTTTCACATCAGCGGGAAGATAAACACCCTGACAATCCCATTGATCAGGTGTCGTTTGTTTATTTGCCAAGAAGTAAAGTTGATTGCTGTTACCAGACTCTTCGCTACCAGTACCGTAGATTGCTAGGTTACCGCCACTCTCATTACGACATTGTCCCCAAGCTGTCCCTGACTCTATGGCTGCTTTTTGAAACTCTAATTCATCAATTTGACGTTGTACATCTGCAGGGATCGTACCTTCAGCACTTTTCTTCAGTTCTTGAATGGTTTTTGTGACTTCGATGTAATCGGGGTTCTTGCTAAACTTGGGTCTATCTGCCCAGGAAGGCTGGGCTAAAGTTAAGTTAACAAACAGAACTGCGATCGCAAGTGCAATTTTCAGAAGTTTCATGATTTTTCTCCTTTGATAACTAGAGATTTTTTGGCAAACTTTCAGGCAGACTAAGTAATAAAGATTTAGATGAGGCTGTGTTCACAGGAGAATTTATTGTCTGCTGTTTTTTTTGTCTGAGTGCGTTGGCAACTTTAGTTTTACTTTAAGTTTTCTCACTGAGATGATCAAACGTAATTTTTTTTTGAAACAATAATTAGAAGTAATGGAAGCCAACACTTTGAACGCAACTTATTTTCTTTCCCCTACAACGCCAGATGCCTGGCTGTCGGGAAACCCGCCCACGGTGAGACAGCGCGCATGAGGACGGTCTGCGCTCTCGGGCGCGACTGCGTTCGGCAAAGCCCGTGCCGGAGGCATACCCAAAGGGCACTGGCTCCCCTACACCCCCAATACGGTTCGGATAAGCACCCGGACAGAAACCCGGTTTCTACGCCTTAACCGAACTGTATTGCCTATACCCAGTCTTGTTCAAATTTATTCAGCAAGCAGAATCTTCCAACTTCTCAAGCAAGACAACAGCGTACGCACAAATACCTTCCTCGCGTCCAGTAGGACCAAGTTTTTCGTTGGTAGTCGCTTTGACACCAACTTGATTCGGCTGTACTTGCAAAACTTGTGCTATTGTTTGCCGCATCTTCTCAATATGGGGTTTCAATTTCGGGCGTTCCGCCACAACCACTGAGTCAACATTACCTATTTGCCAACCGTGTTGGCGAACCAGTTGATGAACTTTACTCAACAGTACCAAACTATCTGCTCCTGCCCATTGGGGGTCTGAGGGAGGAAAATAATGTCCAATGTCCCCCAAAGAAAGCGCCCCCAGCATAGCATCCATAATCGCGTGTGTCAGAACATCAGCATCGCTGTGTCCTAGCAAACCCAGAGAGTGGGGTATATGGACTCCGCCTAAAATTAGAGGGCGATCACTCACCAAGCGGTGGATATCGTAGCCGTTACCAATACGAATATTCATTTTTTAATCATTAGTCATTAGTCATTAGTCATTAGGAGGCACTGCCTTGGGGAGGCACACCGTTGGGCGGCTATGCCGACTTGTTCGCCTTTGGCGTCTCCCCTTGGGAGAAGGTAGTGCCGTCGGGTTTCCCGACTTGTTGCAAGAGCGTCTCCGCAGGAGTTAGCATGTGCCGTTCATTAGTCATTAGTCATTAGTTAGTACTCACAAGTCAAGAGTTTGGTAGAAAACGAAGCGAGGATTGGGAGTTATAATTTCTGTGCTACTCCTGGTGCTCGCTGTGCTTGTGTTCCCAACTTTTTAACAAATCAGGGCGGCGCAGGCGTGTTCTGGTGATTTGTTGTTCATAGCGCCACTTATAAATTGCAGCATGATTGCCAGAAAGCAAGACCTCAGGAACTTTCCAGCCACGAAACACCGCAGGACGGGTATACTGGGGATAGTCCAACAATCCCTCTTCAAAGCTTTCCGCCGTTAGGGACTCGACTTTACCGACTGTTCCTGGTAAAAGGCGTACAACACCATTCATTAATGCCATTGCTGGAATTTCTCCACCAGTCAGAATAAAATCGCCTAAAGAGACCTCGCGGTCAACTAAATGGAGTACCCGCTCATCTACTCCTTCATAATGACCACAAATTACTACCAATTGGTCATAATTTGTCGCCAATTCTCGTAACAGTGGCTGATTCATGGTTTGACCTTGAGGACTCATCATAATAACCTCTCGTCGATGTAAAGCTGGCAGGGACTCTACAGCAGCAAAGATAGGTTCTGGCTTCATCAGCATCCCGACACCACCGCCGTAAGGTTCATCATCAACTTTCCGGTGCTTATCAGTGGTAAAGTCCCGTGGATTAATCAGATGCACTTGGGCAATCTGCTTTGCTAGAGCCTTACCTATTAGCCCGGTTGTGAGAACTGAGGTAAAACAGTCAGGAAACAGCGTAACTATATCAAAGCGCACAGTATTTCGTATTGGAGGACACTAATCTAAAATTGGATGATTTGAAAACGATGTTGTCCGACAAGACAAATCAACATCATCAATTGTGTCTCAAAGTACCGGAAATATTGGGTTTTCCGTGTCAACACAAGTTTTTCTAATTACTTAATTTATGTTTAAATATTGTCACATCTACATTTAAATTATTAAACTGAACCGAGTTAACAACTTCTTCCGATGCATGTAGCTTGCCTCACCAAAAAGTGCGTCAAGATCTGCTTTTGTTCCTCCACGCTGGGAAGTGTTGGTGGTATGACGTAGAGAACCCGAGAGATATGAACTCAGGGTATTAAAAAAAGAATCTCGTTGTTTTTCTTCATGAACAAATTCACAAGACTAAAACCAAATCTTCATGGACACAGGTGTTCAAATCACCTTCTTACCTTACACCAGTACGGGCACAATTCCTTGCGCCCGTACAGCAGATCCAGAGGCGCAAAGCCATCCGCCGTTACACCATACCCTATTGGGAGCGAATGTGAAAGAACAAACCCAAAAGGAATGGCAAAGGATGTTCCACAAGCTGAGGCATTTTGTACATGAAGCACTCTCCTCCATAAGAGGCAAAGCATAAAAAGAATCAGGCGAAAGCTACTTTGTTTAATTGACCTGAAGTTGTTGACGGAGAACAAACACAATGCCGCAATTAAAAGTCAAATCGCTGGAAATGAGGACACCCCAAGCAACCAAAACCGCCGTTATGGTCATCGGAGGCGCAGAAGACAAAGTACATGGACGCGAAATTTTGCGAACATTTGTCAGTCGGTCTGGTGCCGGCAATGGCCACATTACAATTATCCCGTCTGCCTCCCGCGAACCAAGCATCATAGGTGGTAGATATATTCGTATTTTTGAAGAAATGGGTGCTAAGAAAGTCGAAATCTTAGATATTCGAGAACGGGATCAGTGTAAAGATTCTTACATCCAAGCATCTCTAGAAAACTGTACAGGAGTATTTTTGACAGGCGGAGATCAATTGCGTCTGTGTGGGGTTTTGTCAGATACACCAGCAATGGATATTATCCGGCAACGCGTTAGATCTGGACAACTCACCGTAGCTGGGACGAGTGCAGGAGCAGCTGTGATGGGGCATCACATGATCGCAGGGGGTGGTAGCGGCGAATCGCCAAATCGCTCCCTAGTGGATATGGCTACAGGTTTAGCATTGATCCCAGAGGTGATAGTAGATCAACACTTCCACAATCGCAATCGTATGGTGCGGTTGATGAGCGCGCTTGCAGCTCATCCAGATCGCCTAGGGATTGGGATTGATGAAGATACATGTGCCATGTTCGAGCGGGATGGTTGGCTACAAGTCCTAGGAAAAGGTAGTGTTACGATTGTAGATCCAACTGAGGTAACTCACACGAATGAGCCACATGTGGGAGCAACTGAACCCTTAAACATCCATAATCTACGACTGCATCTTCTCAGTCATGGTGATCGTTATCACATGTATCAGCGTACAGTATTACCTGCTGTGTACCGTGTCTCCAGCTGACGATATGAGTAGCTGATGTTACATTGGTAATCGAAACGAACACTGAATTGACCGCTAGATTTTAGGTTGCTTGCAGCCAAAAAAATGAGAATAATACGATGTAAGAAGAAAAAACTGTTTACTATGAACAGTTAAGCGGTCAATTCCAGTAAGAAACTAGAACATTGGTTCCGAATCTCCATCTACCTATTTCCCATGAGAATCCTCAAGATCCAGACCTTACGCGGCCCCAACTATTGGAGCATTCGACGCCACAAGCTAATTATCATGCGCCTCGATTTAGAAAACCTTGCCGAGACGCCCACAAATGAAATTCCCGGCTTCTATGAAGGATTAGTGGAGGCACTGCCGAGTCTGGAAGGTCATTTTTGCTCACCGGGCTGTCGTGGTGGTTTTTTGATGCGAGTGCGCGAAGGCACCATGATGGGTCATGTTGTGGAACACGTAGCCCTAGAATTGCAAGATTTGACTGGAATGAACGTAGGCTTTGGTCGGACCCGAGAAACATCAACATCGGGAGTATACCAGGTAGTGCTCGAATATCTGAACGAGGAAGCGGGACGCTACGCTGGCAGAGCAGCAGTGCGGCTATGCCAAAGTATAGTTGATCGAGGTCGTTATCCAAAGGCAGAGTTAGAGCAAGATTTGCAAGACCTCAAAGACTTATGGCGTGACGCGGCTTTAGGACCGAGTACGGATACACTTGTCAAAGAAGCAGAAAAAAGAGGCATTCCTTGGATGCAGCTCGGCGCACGCTTTTTGATTCAGTTGGGCTACGGCGTGAATCAAAAGCGAGTACAAGCGACGATGACAGATCATACCAGCATCTTGGGAGTAGAACTCGCCTGCGATAAAGAAGCCACCAAACGCGTTCTTGCCAACGCTGGAGTCCCAGTACCAAGAGGTACCGTGATCAACTTCTTGGATGATTTACTAGAAGCCATAGAATACGTTGGCGGCTACCCTATTGTCATCAAACCTTTAGATGGCAATCACGGACGTGGTATCTCCATTAATATCACTTCCAGGGAAGAAGCCGAAGCTGCCTACGATTCTGCTAGACAGGTTTCCCGAGCAATTATTGTTGAGCGGTATTACACTGGGCGAGATCACAGGGTATTAGTGGTGGATGGCAAAGTTGTGGCAGTTGCTGAACGTGTGCCCGCTCATGTGGTGGGCAATGGCAAATCTACTGTCTTTGAACTGATTGAAGAAACTAACAAAGATCCAAACCGTGGTGACGGACATGATAATGTCCTCACCAAAATTGAACTCGATCGCACCAGCTACCAACTCCTGGAAAAACAAGGTTTCACTCTTAATAGCGTCTTACCTAAGAACGAAATTTGCTATCTGCGGGCAACGGCAAACTTGAGTACAGGGGGCATTGCCATAGACCGTACAGATGAAATTCATCCAGAAAATATTTGGCTGGCACAACGGATAGTGAAAGTTATCGGTTTGGATATTGCAGGAATTGATATTGTCACAGCGGATATTAGCCGTCCCTTGCGAGAAGTGGATGGTGTGATTGTAGAAGTTAATGCCGCTCCCGGATTCCGGATGCATGTTGCTCCAAGTCAAGGGATTTCTCGTAATGTCGGAGGAGCAGTCATAGATATGCTGTTCCCAGCGGATAAAATCACTCACATACCCATTCTTGCTGTAACGGGCACCAACGGCAAAACCACCACGACTCGGCTGTTGGCACACATTTTTAAGCAAACTAACAAAGTCATAGGTTATACAACTACGGATGGGACATATATCGGGGATTACTTGGTAGAGTCAGGAGACAATACAGGTCCCCAAAGTGCCCAACTCATCCTGCAAGATCCAACAGTGGAAGTGGCGGTACTCGAAACTGCTCGTGGTGGTATTCTTCGGTCTGGACTGGCTTTTGAAAATGCTAACGTGGGCGTGATATTAAACGTTGCCTCTGACCACCTGGGCATAGGCGATATTGATACTATTGACCAGTTGGCGCATCTCAAGAGTGTGGTTGCTGAAGCTGTGTTTCCTGACGGTTATGCAGTCCTCAACGCTGATGATCACAGAGTTGCTGCTATGGCAGAAAAAACAAAAGCCAATATTGCCTACTTCACTATGAATCCGGAATCGGAATTGGTGCGAAAGCACATTCAAAAGGGAGGAGTAGCCGCAGTCTATGAAAATGGCTATCTGTCAATCTTAAAAGGTGATTGGACGCACCGGATTGAACGGGCAGAAAATATACCCCTGACAATGGGTGGACGTGCGCCGTTTATGATTGCCAATGCTTTAGCAGCTTCTTTGGCAGCGTTCGTACAAAATGTCACCATAGAACAAAGTCGTGCTGGCTTAAATACCTTTCGCGCTTCGGTGAGTCAAACACCCGGACGAATGAATTTGTTTAATTTGGGGAATTATCACGCTTTGGTAGATTATGCCCACAACCCAGCTAGTTATCAAGCGTTGGGTGCTTTCGTCCGCAATTGGATTTCTGGCAAACGGATTGGAGTTGTTGGCGGACCTGGCGATCGCCGCGACGAAGATTTCGTTATGCTTGGCAAACTAGCAGCGGAAATTTTTGACTCTATCATCGTCAAAGAAGATGACGATACTAGGGGACGGGCACGCGGTAGCGCTGCTGATTTAATTGTTCAAGGTATCAAGCAAGTTAACCCCAACTACCAGCATCAAAAAATTCTGAGCGAAACAGAAGCCGTTAACAGAGCATTGGACATGGCTCCAGATAACAGTCTAGTGGTCATTTTGCCAGAAAGCATTAGCCGTGCTATTGCCTTAATTACAGCACGTGGAGTCGTCAAAGACGACATACTCCAACAAACTAACCCGTCTACCATAGATTCTCAAGTTGGGGTGAAATCAACTGTCGTCAACACGCTGTTATAGTCAGAATCAGGCAGCACTTGATTCGGGTTTCCCGACTTGAAGTGAGTGCCGTTCATTTGTCATTACGAAAAATAAACGACAAACGACAAAGGACTATTGTTTTTCTTCTTCCGGATTAGTATCCTCACTGGGATTTTTCAGTTCCTCCTTAAAACCCCGCAGAGTTTTCCCCAGTGCGCTGCCTAACTCCGGAATTTTTTTTGGTCCAAAAATCACGACAGCGACCAAAACAATGACACCTACTTCCGTCCATCCCAATCCAAACATAAGCCTCTACTCCATAAAACTAATACAACGCCACACAAGTCTAGTATTTAAGTATAATTTCTGCTTCACTGGGCTTTTCACAAAAGTATGTAAAACTGGGCGAGGATGGACAATGCGACAGCAACAGAGGGCATCCATCGCCTAATTTTTTTGTCAAGAAAACTATAGCGATCGCCACAGGCAACCTAGGTGGGCACGACGATTGCTCGTGGCAGTCTTGCAGTTTTACACAAGTTCAACCCCTTCACTAAGCTTACTCAATATTGCCCAAAGAGCAAAATTGGGCGCACTTGTGTGTCAGGTTTCTTGTCAGAGTTTTAAACAAGCACCCGAGCATGCTCCCGAAGCGTGGATTCAAGCAGGACGTCAATTCTAGACGGTGGCTTTGTTTGAGCGGGATTTACCCAACGATTATGTGTGTGGGCGCAGTGAACGACGCACTACCAAAGCTACTATCAACTTCACAGATTTTCGGTCAATCTTTTAGTTTTTTATCTTTTGTTAGAATAAAGATTACAAAAAGTAAAGAATTGTACGTAATTAGATGATTTGCAAGACAAACCATAGTAGAAAATAAAGAAAATATTAATTTGTCAGTTTTCTCTATCTATTCATTCATGAGTCGAATAATTTTCACCGCTATCTTTAAAAAAAATCACGCACGCTCGGAGTCATATTTCCATGCAGCTACTTCCACGACCTCAGCATAATAACCAGCGACGCTTAAAGTTGGAGCCTGAGCCACTGTTGAATATGACACAGCTTTCTGCATTTGAAAAACCAGATACTGTAAGCGCAAATACCTTACAACCGTGCGAGAAAAACAATCCAGACAAGAAGCTAGACCAGCGCATTGCCATTTTTATTGATGGTGCAAACTTGTTTTACTCAGCTATGCACCTCAATCTTGAAATTGATTACACTAAACTGCTGCGCTACCTAACAAAAAAGCGTCAACTGCTTAGGGCTTACTTTTATACAGGTGTTGATTACACGAATGATAAACAGCAAGGTTTTTTGATGTGGATGAGTCGCAATGGCTATCGTGTAGTGAGTAAAGAACTCATTGTGCTCCCTAATGGCTCTAAAAAAGCGGATTTGGATGTAGAGATTGCTGTCGATATGATGACCTTAGCAAGGTACTGCGACACTTTAGTTCTGTTGAGTGGAGATGGCGACCTTGCTTATGCTGTAGATAACATTACCTACCGAGGAGTTAAAGTGGAAGTTGTTGGTTTGGGTTGTATGACTAATGAAAGTCTGATTAGGGTTGCTGACTCTTATACTGACCTTGAACTTATCAAACAAGACATTCAAAAAAAGGTATCCACTCAATAACTCGGGTGTTTCATTTTTTCGATCAATTTTGCTAGTCCATGCTGAAATCGATCAACTGCCAGGTTAATAAATTCACGCACGGTAGGCGATAGACTTTTATGCCAGGGATACAGGGCGGTGATATTAACAGATCAAACCCTCACTCAATCAAATCGACATACCTGTTTGATAATTCAATCAGGCAGGGGCTATGTAAAGAAAAGTAAAGTTTGAAAATTCGTTTGTAGTAAGCGCTTACTACAAACTTTTAATTTTTTGCGCCGACTTATTTAATGTTAATTACCCCAAGGATTCGCAGGTTGGTCATTAATGCGAACCCAAAAGCGGTTAGGAACAAAACCGTTTATCTCGTCCTCGCCTTCTGCCCAGAAACTCCATCCAGCGTTAGGATCAGTACCATCATGGAATTCTGCCATACGATATCCAGAAATACCGCGAGTAATTTGTCCTGCCTTTTCGCACATCTTGTCTGCAACTGCAACAGACGTTAATTGCTTCCCTTGGATATTGGGAATCACCAACACTGTACCGCCAGACCAAGAGCCTTTAGTCGCACCACCAGGTCTTACACTAGATGGCGGCAGACTTGCTGGTGCCGGAGCGACTGTCTCTTTATTAATGCAGAGCAGCGCTCGATATTCATTAATACTAGTGTCACCTTGATAAGGATTAGTACCACCGGGTTGACCATTATCCGAACCAAACAAAGCATAACTTCGTATTTTGAGTCCAGCTACTGCGTTTCCTAGAAAATCGAAGCCCGAATGTAAGGATAATGCGTGGACATGTCCAATTTTAAGTCCACAAGGCGATACCAGTTCTTCAGAAAGCAGACAGAGAGTTCTTAGACCGATTCAAGAACCGAAGCCCGAATGTAAGGATAATGCGTGGGCATGTCCAATTTTAAGTCCACAAGGCAATACCAGTCCTTCTCAGAGTTCATTTAAGTAAGTACTCGTCCTGAACTTAATAATGTTACGAATGACGTTGCAATCGAAAAACTTCAAGCACTGAAATCTTCAGGACAAGCAACCAGCGATGATTACATACTTTTGGGTTATTTCTACAGTCTAGAGAAAAAATACGACAAGTCAGAGGCTAACTACCTCAAAGCCTTGGAACTCGCAACTGATGATGGTAGAAAAGCTATCATCAAGCAAGAACTCAAAAAAGTCCGTGATCATAATGTAAAGCAATAACTTAAATAGGTGGCTATAGTAGCAAACAAAGCCGGTGCGATTCGTTGTTAGTGGAATCACGGTAGCCAGCCCGTACATACACTAACCAACCAATGTAGACGACTACTGAGGTTGAACTCTTAGATCGATGTAGGTGAAAGTCCTACCCGCCAGATTCAAGCGTGACTCCTTATCTGCCTCCACCGAACAAGCTCGATTCTTGTAGAGTGAAGCGAGGAACAGGGCACAATCAGACGGCTGTTATGGGCTGACACTGGTGCTAACAGGGAGTTCCAATGGTGAAACTGAGCCTAAAAAAGTGACCTAGTTTGAAGCAAGGCATAACCTAAAAACCTTGACTTTATCAGAGCTAAAACCCGCTGCATTGTCGGCTTAATAGCAGCATGAATCCAGGGTTTCTGATGGTTAAATTGGCTACACCTAACGGAACACAACAATCATCTAAGGGAACGAATAAAAACGAATCAAAAGTCCTGGGGCGGTCGAACCCCAGGTAGGTAAGACGAGATACGGAACCCTTTTGATTCGGGTAGGATGCGAAGTAATTTTCGCAAGGTATTCAGAAAATACTTTTTGGAGTCAGAGCATGATTGGACGCATAGACAACTATAGCGAATCTTGGAAGACGTTACCGTGGAAGAAATTTCGCCGAGACGTATTTCGCCTACAAAAGAGAGTATTCAAAGCAGTTCGAGAAGGAAACAAGCGTAAAGCAATGTCACTTCAAAAACTTATTCTGAAATCCACTGCGGCTAGATTATTGGCAATCCGTCAAGTATCACAGCTAAATGCTGGGAAGAAAACAGCAGGAATCGACGGCAAAAAGTCTCTTACATTTAAGGAACGTTTTGAATTAGAAGAACTGCTAAAAGCATCCAGTAACAATTGGAAACACCAAAAGTTACGCAGTATTCCCATTCCCAAAAAGGACGGTAGTACTAGAATGCTAAAAATTCCAACTATTGCGGATAGGGCTTGGCAATGCCTAGCAAAATATGTAATAGAACCAGCACACGAAGCAACATTCCATGCGAGAAGTTACGGGTTCAGAACAGGTCGCTCGGCACATGATGCCCAAAGATATCTATTCAACAACCTACGCGACACTTGCAAGGGAAAAGATAAAAGAGTTATAGAACTCGATATCGAGAAGTGCTGAGTCCCAAGGGGACACGCTGCGCGAACGACAGGATCTCACACAACGCCATAATGGAAAACCTTATAGCCCCCAAAGGCATACAGACAGGAATATACCGCTGCCTAAAAGCAGGAACTAACCCTGGCTTTCCGGAACAAGGAACCCCCCAAGGTGGCGTAGTGAGTCCTTTATTAGCAAACATCGCCTTAAATGGAATTGAAAGTATTCACCAGTACAAAGGAACGAGGGGCATAATAGAACCATCAATCCGTTATGCGGATGACATGTTAATAATACTTCGACCCTCAGACGATGCGAACGAGATACTTGAAAGAATTAGCCAATTTCTAGCCCAAAGAGGAATGAAAGTAAGTGAGAAAAAGACAAAGATAACCGCCGCGACAGATGGATTTGACTTCCTTGGCTGGCATTTTAAAGTGCAAAGTAACGGAAAATTTAGAAGTACTCCCTCAGCGGAGAATTTCTTGAAATTTCGTCAGAAGGTAAAAGCTATCGTTAACAACTCGAATTATGGTTCTAAGGTAAAAGCCGAAAAGCTAGCACCAATAGTTAGAGGATGGAGAAATTACCACAAATTCTGCAAAATGGACGGGTCACGGTTCTCCCTGTATCACATTCAAAGCAGAACAATAAAGGTATTCAACAAAGAAGCTAAACAGAATCGCCACTCTAGCAAGAAATTGCTAGAAAAAGCTTTTCCTAAAGTCTCTTACTCCGAAAATGCCCACATCAATGTCAAAGGGAATAAATCACCCTACGACGGAGATTTAACATACTGGAGCGAACGTAATAGTAAGTTCTATGATGGGGAAACCTCTAAAGCTCTTAAAAAGCAAAACCATACATGTGGATATTGTGGCTTAAAATGTACAAGCGAAGAACGAGTACATTTGCACCACGCAGACGGGAACCACAACAATTGGAAAACCAAGAATCTGATTGCTGTACACGAATCCTGTCACGATTATATCCACATGAGCAAAAGGGTTATCCCTTAAGAATATCGGGAGCCGGATGCACTGAAAAGCGCACGTCCGGTTCTAACAGAGAGGGGCGAGGCATAAGCGCGACTTGAAAGGTCGTTTAGAACGGAGAGCCGACTCTCCTAGAGAATTCACACTCTCTACCCTAATGTAAAAGACTTTCCGGAGTCCGGTCACGCCCAAGTAGGTAACGAAACAGGCGGAATGCAGACCACAAACGTAACCTTAACTACTAGCCCAAAGTGGTAAGGAGCAAGAGGGAGTTCTCCCAAGATGAACAAAAGTAAATTGATGTTTAAACTGCGTCATCGCACAGGGAGCCAAATCAGGCTGACAGGTTCCAACCAAAAGGTAAGTGGGTAGATTTATGGTTTTATGCTCTATAAATCGTGTGAATATAACTCCCACCGCAGGAAAGTCAACATCTAAAGGAGAATATACACTAAGCGAAACAACAAGGTAAACCCCATAGAGTCTATAGGATGTCGATACCAATAGTAAGCTAACCGCAAGGAAAGCAGAATCCTCTGGAGGGTAAAGGATGGAGTAAAAAGCAAAAGCCCGTTTGTAATGAACGAGATAGGGGTTCAAACTTTGCCCCTGACCGAAAGGAATAGCAGACTTACTCTGGGTCTTATGAGAAAGAGAAACTCACAAAGAAACTTAATTCAAGGACAAGTTAGATGTCGTACCTCGGTACAACAAACGGACTAAGAAAACCACTAGAAGATTGGAGCCAAATCAACTGGCGAAAAATCAACAAAGCGGTTAGGAATCTGCGTCAAAGAATCTTTCTCGCGAGAAAACTTGGTAACTGGCGGAAGTTGAGAAACCTCCAAAAGTTAATGCAAAGAAGCTACGCCAACCTATTACTCTCTGTTCGGAAAATCACTCAGACCAATAAGGGTAAAGCAACGGCAGGAATTGACAAAGAAATAATCAATACCCCAAAGCAGCGAGTGAAGCTGGTAAACAACTGGAGTGGAGGAAATCAAGATCCTACAAAACGGGTAATGATCCCCAAAGCCAACGGTAAGAAACGACCGCTCGGAATCCCAACCGTGCGCGACAGAATCGAACAGGCAATAATAGTCAATTCACTAGAACCCGAATGGGAAGCCGTATTTGAACCAAACTCCTATGGATTCAGGTGCGGTAGAAGCTGTCATGATGCCATAGCACAAAATTGGATAAGATTAAATGCAAGTCCAAATGCTAGAAATAACTGGGTTTTAGAAGCTGATATTCAAGGATTCTTCGACAATATTGCCCATGAATCTATCCTTAGACAACTAGGTAATTTCCCAAACAAAAACCTAATCAAAGGATGGTTAAAAGCTGGATTTATCTTTGAAGGGATATACAGCCCGACAGAAACGGGTACACCACAAGGAGGGGTTTGCTCCCCGCTCCTAGCCAATATCGGATTGCATGGATTAGAAACCTTTATAAAATCCACCAATCCAAAACTTGGAGTGGTTAGGTACGCTGATGATTTTATAGTCACAGCTAGAGACAAAGGAAGCCTCGAAAATGCCCAAATCCAGATTCAGCAATGGCTGTCAGAAAGAGGTTTGAATCTCAGTACGGAGAAAACGTTCATAACGTCAATGGCAGATGGTTTTGACTTCCTCGGCTTCAATCACCGCCATTATAATGGCAAACTGCTTATCAAACCCTCGAAAAAGAAAGTCTTAGACTTTTGTAAACGAATCGGTCAAGAAATAAAAGCAATGAACGGATGTGAACAAGAGGTAGTCATCAAAAGACTGAACCCAATTCTCCGAGGTTTTGCTAATTATTACAGAGGTGTGGTTAGTAAAGAAACCTTTGAATATGTCAAAAGTAGAATATGGCAATACCTCTGGCGTTGGGCTAAACGTCGCCATCCCAACAAGAACACAAAATGGGTACGGAAACGTTACTTTCAGACCAGAAATCGCAAGAAATGGACGTTCGCTACATCTACTAGCGACCGCCGAGGCAAACAAAAGGATTTAATCCTATACCCGATAGCGTACACGCCCATCGAACGCCATGTAAAGGTCAAGGGGGAAGCATCACCGGATGACCCCTCACTCAAAGAATATTGGGAAAAACGCCACCAAAAATATGGTAAGAGCTACTGGGAGAAAAACTCTCGGAATTATAAAATCGCTCAAAACCAAGACTGGAAATGTACCTGTGGTGAACCATTATTCAATGGAGAGGAAATAGAAACCCATCACATCGTACCTGTTGCTCAAGGTGGACTTGATGACGTAAAAAACCTTCAGCATCTACACAAAGCGTGTCATAAGCAGGTACACACAAAATCCAAGTCAACTCGCTTGAAGTAAGGCTTGAGCGCAGTGAGTGCGAAAGTCTCATGCTGCGTTCTTAGGGGAGGGGAGAGCGGTGACGCTCGAACCTTACCCGACTACCTGACATCGACTCTACCAAAATTTGGGAATTTTTAGGGAACAACGCGATCGACAGATCAACAAAATACAGGGCTGACCATTTTTTCAGGGTCAGGCTCCGGTAAAGGGGACAACTAATTTTTCTTAATCATTTTTTTCCCTGCTCACGGGCTTGTGCTACAAGTCGGCAGAGCCGACGGCACATGCTAACTCCTGCCCTTCGGGCAACAGACACAAAGTAGTGTGCAAGGGAGGGCATAGGAGATACCCGAAGGGGTTTCCCGACAGAGGCATGTGGCGTACGCGCTGCCTCACCCCGGCGCTACCTCCTCCTGGCAACTGACGTCTCTATTCTTCTGAGCTAATGACTAAGAGCTAATGAATAATGTTTATTTTTCTAAACGAACAGCATACCACTGTAAATATCGACCAGAACCAACATCTAACTCGCAACTCGTATCGATTAAATATTTTGCTCGTGCCTCTACTGAATCAAGAGATTGTAAATCGGGTGGCAAGTCCTCAAATTTAAATGTGTGTAAAATTTCTTTGAGCTTCTCTAATAACTCTAAAGCAGAAAGAAATTGTTCGGGTTGGTTTGTTTCTAAAACGACAAAATAGTCTTGTTGATACATTAATGAATCTGGCATAAGTAGGTGAGTTAAATCAAGGATAGGATAAAGGATAGGTATAGATTAGTGAAATCAGTGTTCTATATAACAATTCTAAATAGTCAGCCCTATGGCTAATGTCATGGCTGCACCGTATGCGCTTTGCGCATACGTGAAATATTTGCTCTCGGCTATGCTTTGTCCAAAGTTGTAACAAATGACTCCGGCTTCGCTCTTTTTTAGGGAATTAGAACAATTGGAAAAATCTAGATGTAAAAAAAGTTTGAGGTCTACAAAGGATATGATCACTAAAACAATATCTCATTTTAAACAACAAGTGCTCGTGCGATATGGGCTCGTCGCCTCCCTCCTTGTTTACTAGAACACCGATTCACTAATCCCAAAAACCCGGTTTCTGTTACTGGGAAGACCG
>NZ_CAWPKW010000214.1:0-5031 GCF_963888615.1 Brasilonema octagenarum UFV-OR1
TAGTAAGGAGAGGGAAAGATTTTAGCGCCGATTCAAGCGAGGGTGAGGTTTTGAGCGTTCCGGTGTGTACACTGTAGCCTTGCTAAGGGGAGAGGCAGTTTTGGCGTCAGACAAAACCGGGGTGGGGTTATGCAACGCAATTATTCGCGAAAAAATTCCAGTTTGCTTCACTTGAAGAGGGAAAAAAGAAAAGAGCAAAGAGGAAAAGGACAAAAGTACAAAATAATACTAAGTAACTGAGAATATTCTACCCACCAAATAAACGCCTCTAAAAATCCTTCTTTTCATTCTTATAATTTTCTAAGTTTTTACGATACAGCGTACTACTAGGATCAAGGCGAACAGCTATTTCCAGTTCTGCGATCGCTTGATCGAGTTTGCCTTGATCGGACAGCGCAATCCCTAGGTTATTGTGAGCTTTTGCATCATTTGGGTCGATTTGCAACCCTTGGCGGTAAGAGGCGATCGCTTGATCGAGTTTGCCTTGATCGGACAGCGCTAACCCCTGGTTAAAGTGAGCTTTCGCATAATTTGGGTCGATTTGCAACGCTCTTTGGTAAGAGGCGATCGCTTGATCGAGTTTGCCTTGATTTCTCAGCGCAATCCCCAGGTTATTGTGAGCGTCTGGATAATTTGGGTCGATTTGCAAGGCTTGGCGGTAAGAAGCGATCGCTTGATCGAGTTTGCCTTGATCGTACAGCGCATTCCCCAGGTTATTGTGACTATATGCATAATTTGGGTCGATTTGCAAGGCTTGGCGGTAAGAAGCGATCGCTTCATCGAGTTTGGCTTGATTTTTCAGCGCAATCCCCAGGTTATTGTGAGCATCTGCATAATTTGGGTAGATTTGCAACGCTCTTTGGTAAGAGGCGATCGCTTGATCGAGTTTGCCTTGATCGGACAGCGCATTCCCCAGGACAAAGTGAACATCTGCATAAATTGGGTCCATTTGCAAGGCTTTACGGTAAGAGGCGATCGCCTGATCGAGTTTGCCTTGATTTTTCAGCGCATTCCCCAGGTTATTGTGAGCGTCTGGATAATTTGGGTAGATTTGCAACGCTCTTTGGTAAGAGGCGATCGCTTCTTCGAGTTTGCCTTGATCTTTCAGCGCTAACCCCAGGTTACGGTGAGCATTTGCATAATTTGGATCGATTTGCAAGGCTTTACGGTAAGAGGCGATCGCTTCATCGAGTTTGCCTTGATCGTACAGCGCATTCCCCAGGTTATAGTGAGCATTTGCTAAATTTGGGTCGATTTGCAACGCTCTTTGGTAAGAGGCGATTGCTTCATCGAGTTTGCCTTGATTTTTCAGCGCAATCCCCAAATGATTGTGAGCGATTGGATTATTTGGGTCGATTTGCAACGGTTTTTGGTAAGAGGTGATCGCTTCATCGAGTTTGCCTTGCTTGTACAGCGCTAATCCCTGCTTAAAGTGAACGGTTACAATCTCGTCAGCCAAACGCGCATATTCCCCTCCCAATTGTCGTAAAACTTGAGCCTTTAGCTGTGCAAAGGGACGAATCTTTGTTTCCACAGAATCTTCACCCCCAGACGCGGGTACAAGTAAACGCGCTTCAAATTCCCGTACTGATAAACCGAGTCGTTTAGCGACAAACTCAGATACGTTATCAATAACTGAAATTGTTTTACTCACTGGGACAGACTCTAGCAGTAATTCCCTTATCCCCTCAACAAATTCATACTCAATATAATCAGCGTCTGTATTTTGGCGAATTGGTGTTAGAGGTTTAAGCAGTCCACTCATAAACACCTCCGCCACATGAATTTGTGATGATTGTGGCAGGAGAGTTTGCTGAATCAGTTGCACGACTGGTAAACTCACAGGTGCAGCTGCCATTAATCCAGCTAACCGACGAGCAAGGGGAGAAGCTGTAGCGCGAAATCGACTGACTAATGCTGCTGGAGTCAGGTTGAGTTGTTTGTGTTCTGTAAATTGTTGAGTGTCGCTGTGTTCAACTCCATTTACAGAGGAAAATTCAGAGGAAAATTTAAACCCTGCTGTTTTTACATTCCCTAAACCTGCTATAACTCGTGACCATAATAGTAAAGGTTCAGGTTCTAGAGTGACAATGGGAACAGGGATAGGATTTTTGATTTTGTTTGCGTCTTTTTGGAGAGTGTTCTCAATTTCATCAGTTATATCGTCATCCCAAGTTTCTACAATCAGCTGAGAATTGAAAACTCCAGGGTTAAGGGAATGCAGTTGAACAGGTATTTCTGAAGCTAAAGCTGTTCTTTCCCAAAGCCGTTCGGGGAGTAATTGCAGAATAGTCATTAAACCCTTACGTCCCCACAACTCTAGCAGTGGATGAATAAACTTGTTTCGCCAAGCAGGAGAAATACAATCACTCACCAGTAAAATTAAACGCTGTCCCTTGGAGTCAATCAATACTTCAGGACTATAAGGAGTTGAACTATAAGCACCTGTACTATTTTGAGGGAATAATTGTGCTTTTGTTTCTGTAACCTTTAATTCCCAAGTTCGCACATCTCGAAATGCACCGTGATGTTTTAAGAGGCGTTGGAGTTCGGTGATAGTCTGTTTCCAGACAGCAGTTGAACTGCTTTGTTCAACCACCAACGCTAACTCTAACCATCTTTCTGGCGCAGGTTTGAGAACTGGTACCCAAATTTTTTCTTGTGCAATGCGGTAAACTGTAGCTTCCTCATCCAGTATATTTTCTGTAGGAGATGGAATTTTGCGCATTAAAGGGCGAAGCGCACGTGCTAAAGCTAGAGAATTTCGTAGTGCTACAGCCGCTGGTACTTTGATCGGAATTGCTTCCCGACTTTGTGAAGATTTTGCGGAACTTAGCACAGAAGAGGGAAGAGAAACTTCAGCACCAGGTTCTGTGACTTGAGGTGAAGATGCTATCTCTGGAGTTTCTTGAGTTTGGGTTTCGGGTGGGTTTAATTGTTGGGATTGTTGTTGTGCTTGCTGCTGTGATTGTTCAGACTCTTCTATATGAACCGCCAACCAGATAATTTCTGCTAACTCGCGGGCGGTTAGGTCAAAGCCTGCTTGTTGTAGAATGGCAATCGCCCGCGAAATCATATCCCCTCTGTACTACTCAAGTATTGCAGCAACCGTTCGATAAACTTTTCTTTTTTCTGTTCTTTTTCTTGATCATCCCCAGAATCCAGCATCGGAGAATCAGGCAAATCAGCCGTACGGGTTAACATATAAATGGCATTGAGTAATTGGTCTGTTGCCAAGTCTCCCTTATCCCGTCGGTTGACAAACTTCTCAATAACTTTGTCTGCTTGTCCAATAATATCGCCTAAATGCGCTTTGACAATCGCTTCTAATTCATCACGAGTCGGTTCCCGTAAGTCTAATCTCAAGCAGCGCCGCAAGAAAGCGGGTGGAAATTCTCGTTCGCCGTTACTCGTGAGGATCACAAACGGAAACGCCTGACACTGCACCTTTCCTTTAACGATGGTTGTTGTTTGGTTATCGTAAGTTTGTACAACAATTTCTGAAACTTTATCAGCTATCCGTGCTAACTCGGGAATTTCAAATTCCCCTTCCTCAAAGATGTTTAATAAATCATTGGGTAAATCAATATCGCTTTTATCCATTTCATCAATTAATAACACCTTGGGATTTTTTGAAGGAAGTAACGCCGTTCCCAAGGAACCCAATTGAATATACTTGCCAATTTCCGCTAAATTATCTTTATTATCCTGACTCATTTGAGCATCTTGTAACCTACCAATGGCATCATAACGATAAAGTCCTTGCTGTAAAGTCGAGCGAGTCGTAATATTCCAACGCAACACTTCTCCCAGTTGTAATTCTTTAGCCACTGCATAAGCTAAAGAAGTTTTCCCTGTCCCCGGTTTTCCTGTCACCAACAAAGGACGACGCCGAAACAAAATAATACTCTTTCTGTTGTTTACTTGGGTATATGTGAACAATTAAGTGATTTGGTATATTCTGTGTTCGCTCGATTGTTGGTGTTTCATCTTTCGGAGTCGGCAACTTATCAAAAATATTAAAGTACCGCTTGCCTAATTCCTTTAATTTATCTAATTCTTCAGAAGATAGCCTGTTTGTTGCGTCTTTTAAGAAACGAGTCACAAACTGTTCAGTACGAGTGTCAGAATTTCTTCCTTGAGGCATATCCTCAAGATTATCTAAAATTTGTTCAAGATCATCAGCGATCTCAGTATATTGATTTATATGCCAATCTTCAGGACAACAGGCAAGATAAGACTGCTTCATTTGTTCAATATATTTTCCCTTTAAAGGAGCGAGTATTTTAAAAGCATTCATTGTAGTAGATAATTTCTGCAAGCAGTAATTACCAGGATTTCCCTTACGCGCCCCATCAATTAATTTATTAATACTGCCTTTACTATCAAAATTTATTATCAAATCGAACAGAACACTATCATAATCTGAATCTTGAGGAACTTCTGACTCATCTATATCAATTTCTTCACGCAGCATGACAATCAATTTGTCTCGCCTAGGGTAAGCAGATTTCAGTGCTTTTCTTATTTTTTTTATCTCATACCCAGACAAATCCATGAGTGACTACCCCATCCCTACCAAAATGATAATTTATAGCTGTTAACTCCATTCAAGTATCTACACCCTGGTTTTATTTGTTTCCGGAGATTCAACTTTACTATATACAGTATAAAATATTGCTATTTCTGCTTATTACTACGTAAAACAGTCAAGAAACCTTGCTTTTCTAACCGTGAGCAGATAGCACTGAACCGTGTTCCCGTATTGTAAGTTGAATTTCTCCAATCGGGATCACCGTTTCCGGCGTCTACATTTATTTACCTGTGTTGATCCCAAGCTTTAGCGTGTGGGTTAAGAAAATCTAACTTCACATAGTATTGGTATTATAAATGAACTCATAATGAAATCTCTACGCTCCTAGATTTGAAATTTTTTATAATATCAAGTTCGGATGAACACTTATAAAAAAACGAAGAACCTCACCCCGCCCTATGCCTAACGGCACGCTACGCTATCGGGCACCCCTCTCC
>NZ_CAWPKW010000215.1:0-4770 GCF_963888615.1 Brasilonema octagenarum UFV-OR1
TTACCACTTGGCGTTCTTGGTAAGGATTCAGTAAACTCGACACTCCTAGGTAACTTGAAATCGGCAAGTTTACCCCGTATAAAACTGATAATATCTAGTGCCGTCGCCTTCATCCCTGGTTTTAAAACGACAATAGCTTTAATGATTTCTCCGAAATCTTCATCTGGAACACCAATGATCGCAACTTCAGCAACTGCCGGATGTTCATATAAAACATTTTCAACTTCCGCTGGATAGATATTCTCTCCAGCATAGCAAATCATATCTTTAACGCGATCGCAAATATAAATATAGCCTTCTGAGTCAAAATAGCCCGCATCCCCTGTATAGATCCAGCCATCAACAAGGGTTTTTGCTGTAGCCTCGGGTAATTTCCAGTAACCAATCATATTTGCAGGCGATTTTATACAGATTTCACCTACTTGACGACAAGGTAAAGTTTCGCCGTCACTATTTAAAATGGTTACCGAGACCCCAGGAAAAGGTCTACCTGCAGCTTTCAGTCTGTCTGGATTTGTAGAAATATGCTCATGGGCAAATAAACATACAGCGCAATTTCCAGTTTCAGTCATGCCATAAATTTGCACAAAGTTGCAGGAAAATGTAGCTATCGCCTCTTTCAACAGTGATTCAGCAATAGGAGAACCCCCGTAAACAATATATTCAAGTGATGAAAAATCCGTTTGTTTACATAATGGTTCTGTTAACAGAACTTGAATCATTGCGGGCACCATACAGGTCTTTGTGATGCCGTATTTTTCAATAGCTTTGAGAACCTCAACTCCGTCAAAAGTTTCCAAAAAAATATTTTCGGCACCGGATGCTAAACCACGGATAGCCCACCATAAACCTCCTATATGAAAGAAAGGTAAAATCAACAGACTCTTATCTGTTTCACTCCAACCTATCCAGCTTTTACCTTGCTTAACAAATTCTTTGGCAATAGCAAAGAAACTGTAATGTCCCAGTTGCACACCTTTGGGTCGTCCCGTAGTGCCACTGGTATAGATTTGCACGGCTACATCATGTGGTTCAACGGCGACGTTAGGTTGAACATCACTATGTTGTTGGCACCAATTATCGTAAGTCAGCCAATTTTGTTCAGCTTCTTCTAAGGCAATAATGGTTTTAACACCATCAAGCTCATCTCTAATAGATTCAACCAACGTGTGAAACTCAGATCCGACAAAAAGAACTTCAACATTGGCATCTCTTAAAATATAGCTCACTTCTGCAGCAGCCAGACGCCAATTAATAGGCACTAAGACAGCATTTACCTTGTTACACGCAAATAATATTTCATAACTCTTGAGTGAATCTTTAGCCAATAATGCAACTCTTGATTGAGCTTTAACTCCTTGCGCCAAAAGTGCATTAGCCACGCGATTACTTTGTACATGTAACTGTAAATAGGTGAGCGCTTTATCCTTAAAAATTAACGCCTTGCCTTCTGAAAATTGATGCGCTTGCACGCGTGCTAAATCTGCTAGTGTTTGGATTTCATCGTTATATATCATCGACATTCCTCAACAATTGCATCTATATTGCTCAAGCTAAGTTTATTAATTTTCCTGACCCTTTAACTCCGACGATCGCACAGCCCGAAGGCATTCTTGCAATTTATGGGCAAGGGTCTGAATATGTGGAGTACGCATTACAGTGAAGTGGTTACCATCAACAATTTCCGTGTAGCTTGCGCCTGTAGTGTATTGACTCCAGGCAGTACGAGATAGTCCTCCGTCGAGCTTATCCAAAGCCCACCAGACATAGAGCCTAGCTTGAATTTGGGGTGCATGGTGAACTTTAAGCTGCTGTTCGTGAATCTCGGTGAGATTCACTTGTTTTTGTAGGAACTCCACAGCAATCTCTGTCGAGAATAGGTTTCGTTCTTGTCCCCAGACCATTATCCGCCGCAGACGTTCTAAAGTTGGCAAACTTATAAGCTCGTCTCGCAATCCCTGCTGTTCAACAGCATCCAGAGTCATGAAAGCATCAACGAAAGTACCGCCGAATACTAATGCCAATTCCTGGAAGGGGTTGTGTTCAAAAGTTGGTGTATTATCTGAAATTAAAAAGGCATCCACAAGTCCAACAAAAGCAACCTTCTGTCCTTGTTGCTCTAACTCTTGAGCAACACTTACAGCAACTACCCCACCCATAGACCAACCCATGAGATAATAAGAACCATCGGGTTGATGCTGGCGAATGACCTTGGCGTATTCAACAGCCATATTATCGATGCTAGTATGCTCTTGAGTTAGATCGTTGAGAGCACGAGACTGTATACCGTAGACAGGTTGATCTGATCCTAGACAAGTCGCCAGGTGCTGATACACCATCACTTGTCCCCCTGCTGGGTGAATACAGAACAACGGGGGCTGAGTTCCTTCAACTTGGATAGGAACTAAATATGTGGATTTTACTGAAGTATCAGTATTTTTTGTGATATAATTTGCTAGTTCCGCCAGGGTTGGTTGCTGAAAAAGTATACCAAGCGATAGGTTTGTGCCAAATTTTTGATTAATTTTCGAGATAAGTTGAAGCGCCAAAACGAGTCTCCACCCAACTCAAAGAAGTCGTCATGGATGCTTATGCGTTCAAGCCGAAATACTTCAGTCCAAGTTGCTGCCAGCAACTCCTCAATTCTGTCGCGAGGAGCTACAAAAGTTTTTTCTAACTCCGGTTTCGTGCGTTCGGGAGCAGGAAGCGTCTGACGATCCACTTTGCCATTAGGTGTTAACGGCAATGACTCTAACAGCACGAAGGCAGAAGGTACCATGTACTCTGGTAGCTTTTCTTTGAGAAAGCGACGCAGTTCGCTACAAGTGGTGTTAGGTTTCTGTTGTGAATCTGTCTCAGGAACATCAAAAATTTCGGAGGCTTTCCCAGGTTCTGGAACCACGTAACCTATCAGTACTTTACCTCGCTCTTCTTCTACAATAGTAACAATTGCCTCCTTGATTGCAGAATGCTGTTTCAAAGCCGCCTCAATTTCACCGAGTTCGACACGGTACCCATTGATTTTGACCTGAAAATCTTCCCGCCCCAGAAACTCAATATTGCCATCAGGTAAATAACGACCCCAGTCACCAGTTTTATACAACCGCTTCTTAGTCTGAGGATGAATGATGAAGCTAGCTTGGGTCTTTTCTTCGTCGTGCCAGTAACCTTTAGCGAGTCCAATACCCCCAATATAGAGCTGTCCAGGAACCCATACCGGACGTGGTTGTAGCGCTTCATCAAGCACATAAAACCGCTGGTTAGCCATTGGGCGACCGTAGGGAATGCTCTTCCAGGCTGAATTCACCTCCTCCACAGGATAGAGAATAGACCAAATAGATGCTTCGGTAGCACCTCCTAGGCTAATCACTTTTACTTTCTGAGACAAAGCTCTTATCTGGTCAGGTAAGCTTAACGGTATCCAATCGCCACTCATTAAGACTAATCTCAGAGTGTTGAATGCAATTTTAGGATGAGTTGAGGCATACTCCACTAACATCTGCATTAAAGTAGGAACTGAGTTCCAAACTGTAACTTGGTGTTTTATAATCAGTTCTGTCCAATGAGCCGGATCTTTAGTGCTAGCAGCTTCAGGGATAACAATAGTTCCTCCACCGGCTAAAGTGCCGAAGATGTCGTAAACCGATAAATCGAAACTGAGAGAGGAGAGAGCTAAAACTCGGTCATTAGCATTGACATTAAAGCGTTGGTTGATGTCAAGGATAGTGTTGACTACACCTTGATGCGAAATCATTACACCTTTGGGCATCCCCGTAGAACCAGAGGTGTAGATGACATAGGCGAGGTCTTCCGGTTTTTGCACTGCCTCTAATGGCTGATTACGCAGAGATGTTTCAGGCGACTGTTTGAAATCAGAATCTATGCAAAGGCGTTGTATGTTCTCTGGCCAATCCAGGGTGGTATCAAGTCGGGTCTGAGTCAGCACCATCTGAACTTTTGCTTGTTGTAAAAGATACCAGTAGCGTTTCGTTGGAAGTCCAGGGTCAATCGGCACATAAGCAGCACCAGCAGCAAGGATGCCCAAGACAGCCACAACTTGCTCCCAGCCTTTCTCCATCACAATTGCTACTAGTTGGTTAGGGCGAACGCCCAGTTGTCGCAGTTGATGTCCTAGCTCAGTTGCGCGATCGCCTAACTCCTGATACGTTAGGGTACGATGGGCGGTAACTACAGCCGCCTGCTGTGGACGCCAAGACACTTGCTCAAAAAACAAGGTATGGAGTAAGGTTCCTTCTGGAAGTAGTGTATTGGTGAGGCAGTCCGTTGCGGTGGTTCCCCCCGTTGTAGGCGGAACGCCTTCCCGCAGGGTAGGAACTGCCGTTGTGTTAACAGCTACTAGTTGCTTCACCTGTGCTGGTGGTAGAAGTTCTCGTGTCGGGGAAAGCCAAAGTTCATTCTCCTGGGCTAACCGTTCCAGAAAATGGTAGTAAGCCCCAAACATATCATCTAGAAAACCTTTCGCAAAGAGTTCTTCGACCGCATCCCAGTTGAACACTAATGCTCCATTTATCTCACTGACTTGATGATCCAACCATACTTGTGGTGTTTGGCTGATGCTGTAGACTTGGTCTCCTAAAAAATTAAACTCTAAATCTCCCTCTGAAGAAGAATTTAAACCTAAAACACTGGTAAAAACTATTGGCATAGCTGCAGTTAATCCAGTTTTCCGGCGACGAGCTAATTCCCGCAGTACCTGCACTCCACTAATATGAAGATGGTCTAAGTCTTGCAACAATTGCTCCTGTAGTC
>NZ_CAWPKW010000215.1:4780-4995 GCF_963888615.1 Brasilonema octagenarum UFV-OR1
AAAATCCCCGATAATTTGATTGACTTGGGGATGGAGGGGAAGACGTTCAAATACAGTGAGATTGATAGTAAAGCGAGGATTTTTGCTCCACACTGTTAAAACTTCAGTAAAAGCAGCAAGTAATATGGCTGAAGGAGTCAAACCAGCTTTTTTTCCTCGCTGCTTTAATTGCTGCCAAGTATTGGGTTCGAGTTTGGCACGGCGACGTTTGAATC
>NZ_CAWPKW010000216.1:0-4970 GCF_963888615.1 Brasilonema octagenarum UFV-OR1
ATTACAAATATCAAAAAGTTTTTATCCGTTATGTCCTGACTCATGCAGAATACGACAAAGAGGACTGGAAAAATGATCCTTGGTACACCTAGCACTAACGCTTATATAGAGTTACTCAAAACTTTTCCTCCTCGTCCAATTACTTCAGAAGAAGAATTGACGGCTACGCAGAAAGTCATAGATTCACTTATTGATAAAGGTGAATTAACACTAGATGAACAAGACTATCTCAATGTGTTAGGTACTCTCGTTTACGAGTACGAGGAAAAACATAAACCTATACCTGATATTCATGGCGTAGAACTGCTCAAAGCCTTGATAGCTGAACTAGGTTTGCGGCAAAAAGATTTAGTTCCTATCTTTAAAACAGAATCTATAGTATCTGAGGTTTTGAGTGGTCAACGCAATCTAACAGTAAATCATATTCGTCAATTGGCAGACTTTTTTCACATCTCGCCAGCTGTTTTTTTTGAATCACGATAAAAGAAAAAATTTTACAACCGATCATTGCTGGATGACAGCGAAAAGATTTTGTTCTAACTTTATGGCAGGGAAGTCCTTTAGCGGTATAGATGCTTTTGTCTCAACGCTTAATTCCCTTAAACCGTTCTTTTGCAACCTGGAACGAATCTTGCATCACAGATTGAATTTTCTTAGGATCTGGTTTCTTCCCACCCATTAAATCACCAAAGTAAACGCAAGCTGCTTCTCCAAGTGACCAAGTGTAAGCAGCTGCCCAAGAAGCAGCTATTACGCTGCCAAAACCTGGTACGAATTTGATTAATTCACGTGCGATCGCTCGTGCTAAGAAACCACTGGCGATCGCACTCACAACTCCCCCAGCTTGCGATGGCGTCAGCGTCTGTCCATACAATTTTCCTAGCAGCCCCACCATCGAGACTTGCAAGGCTGTGAGTGCTGGCATCGTTGCAAAGGGTAGCGGCACCGCTGAGATGGTAGCTGATATAATCGCAAATACTAAAACGTAACGCCGTGCAACATCGCGGTAAAGATTACCAAGTTGTTTGCCAGTCCCTTCATCTAATAACTGGTGTATTGTTCGGGCTTCTGCTTCTGGTAGTAAATCTGCTAAGGTATCTCTCAACGCCTCTAAGCCATAAAACACGGGGGTGTAACCGTCTTCTTCCAGGGTGAAGTCAATCAGGACAGCGCGATCGCATAATTTCCCAAAAGCTTGCTGCATTGCAGTGAATGCCCGGTTAACCTCTTCAAAATCTGGTGGATATGCTGGATGATCATCTGTACCAGGAGGATAAACCTCATGCAAGCAAGTCACCGCTAGTAGACAGGGAATATCTGGATACTTGTGACGCAATTGTTGAGTAATTTGTCGCAAGGTATCAGTTGCAAAATCATTGATCTTAACCGTGAGAATCAAGATTTTGGCGCGACGACTCTCTTGTTGTAAATCTCCAACCAATTCCTGAACAATGACTTCAGTATCCTGGTTTACATCTCCCAGCCCGACGGTATCTGTAAAAATAAGTAGTGGCAAGTCAGCCGAAGGGTAGGCGTAACGCTCGGTGTGTTGTGTGTGTGGACGAAATCCCTGACCGACAATTTCTGCCGACACTCCCGTCAGTCCTCGCACAATCGAACTTTTTCCTGCTTGCGGCTTACCAATAAAAAGGGCTTCAGTGGTTGGCAATTCTGCTCGAATTGTCTCCAGAATCTCTGCAACCTGGGTTTCACTAACGCTAAACCACCCAACAACCGTTTGTGATATTTTATCTACGGGTAGTCGTTTCATCAAGCGTGCTGTTGTCTGGTTCCAAACACCTGAAATCTGGTTTGTTAATGAACCATCAACTGGCTTTGTTGTCAAATCAGTTGGTTCACTTGATTGTTGAGAATCGGTGGATGGTAAATCAGGATCACGTTGTTCAGTCATTTGCATCAAAACGGCAGCACGCCCTGAAGAACTTTATTATTTGCCAGTATCAAGATTTAGGATAGCAAACAGTGAACATGATATGCCTCCTTCTTTCCTGTTGCTTTTTTCCTATTCCCTATTCCTTGTTGCCTATTTCTTGTTCCCTGTTCCCTGTTCCCTGTTCCCTGTTCCCTTTTTATAAGACTGCCAAATTTTATCTCCTCCCCAAATCAAGATTCCTACAACAACTCCGAAAAGGAGACTGTAACAAATGGATAAGGTGAAGCGATGAGGATGAGCTGTGGAAAAGGGAGGTAACACGGGGTCTTCTTTTGTGACGAGGGCGTAACTAGATGCCATAATTCCAGCAGAACCGATCGCACTACCTACGGCGAGAATCGTGATTTCGAGATTGCGATCGCTCTTTTCTTTCTTCTCCTCGGCAATGCGATCGCTCTTCGCCCTATCTATCGCCACACGCCCCCGGATTGAAGCTATAGCCTTATCCAGCAAGCTTGAACCATGATGAAAATATCCCAAGTCTGCTTTTATTTGTTCCTGAAAATAAGCACAGTTTTCCAGGCTAAATCTTTCTAAAAAACTAATATCTTCATCTTCAAGCATACCACTAATTTGTTGCAATCTCTCAGCATAATTTCGAGAATTTATTGCAATTGTATTTTGGTAAGCTTCGAGATATCGCAGCAGATTGGCATAGTCTAAAGCAGTTTTGGGAAGTGTTTTTAATTTCTCGCTTAATTGGTCTAATTCGCATTCTGTTAATTGCTGATTGCCAAACTTTTCTAATGTTTTAATTTCTTCTTCTATTTTGCTATATTCTTGATTGGTGTCCTGATAAACCTGACGGCTTTGTCGAAAAGCTTCTACGACTTTGGCGCGAAAGAAAAATAAATCAAATAATTGCTCTTGATAAAAACCAAATTTCTCTTCCGCTTCTGGATGGCTGAAAAACCAAACTAAAATATGACGGTAATTGCTCAATTGACTAAAAAGTCCATATTCAAAAATGGGGCTACCAAAAAGAGTGTCGGAACGAGCAAATGGAGGTATGATATAGCTTTGAGGGAATAAAGCTTTGAGACATTCATCAGCAAGATTTTTCAAAGCTTTGTGATTTTGAGGATCTTGTTCTGATGACAACCAAGCAGTAATGATGAGAGTTTCACCAAGAAAGTTCTTATTACCATTTAAGAGCAAACAATTCTCTGGGTTGAGTTGACGCAGAAGCTGAATATCGACATCCTCAGTTTTTTGCTCATTTTCTTTTTCTGGACGGTGCAGATTTAACCACAGTCCGTAACTATCATAAAGTCTTAGAGGATAGGCAAATCCGTGAATAGATATTTTGGAAGAATTCTTGGATGAATTATTGGAAGAATTATCGAAAGTCACCGCGCCTTCAACAGGGGCAACTTCTGTTTGTTCATCGGCTTTGATGAGAGAGATAGTCGGGTTATCTGGCTCCTTTTCTAAATCCAGCAATTGCATCAAGTTGAATTTTTCATGCAGGATTTTGTGGATGATTTCATCACAAGTTTTCCAAAGCCAATCTTTCTCCTTTTCCTCTACTTTTTGCAGAACAAAGGCAAATAAATGGACATTGGGAGCATAAACTTTAGGACTCATTTTTTGGGAGGTTCTGGCTGTGGATTTTTTTGCTGCTCATCTATGATTTTCTGATAATCTGGGAACTGATTGATTAAAGTTCCTTCTTGGTTTGCCGGATTCCGCTTTTTGATAGTGATTTCTCTGGCAGCAAATCGGACAGCATCTGCGACATCTGGATGTTCTCTACACCAAGCGGTAATTGCATCAGCGGCTGTTGAGAGTGGTTGATTTTCTAATTCTGCCAGGGTTTGCTTGATTTTCAACAAATCTTCGCGGCTTTTTTCATCAAAGACAAATTCTTGTTGTTCTACGACTTGCAAAAAAGCTTCAATGATGAAATCTGGTTGATTAGCTTCCATTAGGTGATATCTCCAATATTGTTGTGAGAGAATGCGTTAGAATCCTTGCCCGCCCAGAGTTCAAACTCTGGGCTGATAGCCAAAGTCCACTCAAGTGGACTAAGATCTCTAGTTGATAGGCTTTGAGTCCTCTTTAGAGGACTTTTGCTTTGAGCCTGAGATTTCAATCTCAGGCGGATATGGACGATAAAATTAACACCCAATCGCGCAGAAACCAGCCCAAGACTCCGGTTTGCAAAAGGGTTTGCGCTCAGGCTGATACCATTCTTGTAGATACTGCAAAATTGTGTGCTTGTGTTGTTCATTGATTTTTGAGTGCTTTTGACTCCATTTTATGATTTCGGCTTGAGTTGAGTCGCGTAACCAGCACTGCGCCTCACAAAGTGCTTGAGCAATTGGCAGGGAGTCCTGATTGTCGTAAAATCGAATCATTAATAAGGTAGTTGCTAAGTCATCCACCGACCACAAACTGCTGACTATACTAGAACTGCCTGCTTTGAGAAAACCACTCGGTAAACCGATATACTCATCGCTGGTGCTGTTGGGACTTGTTAGCCCAGTTTCACAAGCAGACAGAGTGACGAGGCGACATTCTGGTAAACTGAGATTAAAGATGTCAGGTAGAGTCAAGCATTTTTCTAAATCAATGGCATTACCATTTGCTAATTTGCGATAGCGTTGATTAGAGTTAATAGTAGAGTCACCAGAATCAGCATCGGCGGGAATGACAGAGACGCAACCTGCTAAAGCTATTGCCGAATCGAGAGGCGAATTTATATCAAAGTAGCCATGACAAGAAAAGTGAACAATTTGGGCGTGAGAGAAACTCTCTGCTTGCAATAAAGCTTGTTTCGTAGCGTTGCTTTTTTCTATAACAGTGGTTGGCTGGAAGTCATGCGAAATTGTTTTGACTTCTATATTGGTATAAATCAGGTTCTCGTTGGGATCTTGGATGGCGAATAAAGAACGTGACTCCTCACCTGGAAACCTCACCCTGCCCTGTCGGGCATCCCTCTCGTTACCAAGCAGAGGGAACCTCACCCTGCCCTGTCGGGCATCCCTCTCCTTAGTAAGGAGAGGGAAAGATT
>NZ_CAWPKW010000217.1:0-4934 GCF_963888615.1 Brasilonema octagenarum UFV-OR1
TTTATAATGTTTATGGGTTTTTTATACCATGTGCATTTACCCGGATTTGATATAACTTACAAAAGTTTTCGCTCAAGCTGACTTTTTTTCCAACAGTAGCCAACATTCACAAGCAATTTCCCAATCTTCTTCCGTATGAATCACCAATACCCGCACGCTAGAATCAGAAGTGGCAATATCTATATCAACAGGCTTGTGTGCATTTTTCTCATGGTCAACTTTTAGTCCCAAAAATGCAAAAGCTTCACAAGCTGCGGCGCGAATCTCAGGATTATTTTCGCCTACACCACCGGTGAACACTAAAGCATCTAATCCCCCTAAGCTAGCAAGCATTCCACCAATATAAGACCGCAGGCGATGCACGTAGATATCCCATGCCAGTTGAGCGCGGGAATTGCCTTGGGAAATTGCCTCCCTAATTTCTCGCATATCATTAGAGATGCCAGAAATTCCACGTAAGCCAGAAGCCTTATTTAGCACTTTTGCTAGCTCATCAACAGAGTTATCAGATTGCCGCAACAGGTGAATAAGAATCCCTGGGTCAACAGCACCAGAACGGCTGCCCATCATCAATCCATCTAGTGGCGTGAACCCCATTGTTGTGTCAATGCTGCGACCGTTTTGAATCGCTGCCAAAGAACAACCATTGCCCAAATGACAGTTGATTAACTGCACAGATGCTAAATCTCGACCAAGGATGCGAGACGCACGCTTAGCGCAGTACTGATGACTAATGCCATGAAAACCGTAGCGACGGATACCTTGCTCTACCCACTCGTAGGGACCGGGGTAAATGGCTGCGGCATCAGGGAGATGAGAATGAAATGCAGTATCAAATGCTGCTACTTGGGTGAGTGTTCCCCAGTGTTGCTCAATGGCTTCTATTCCTTCCAAGTTAGCTGGATTATGGTCAGGAGCGAGGGTTGCAAGGTGGGCGATCGCCTGTTTCACCTCCTCAGTAATCACCACACTCTCACGGTAATCCTGTCCACCATGTACAACGCGATGACCTACCACATCAATTTCTGATGGCTGACTAATCACCTGCGTAGAACCCTTGCACAGCGTATCAAGCATATGAGCCATAACTTGAGTTCGGGAGTCTGCCGGGATTTTCTCTTGTAATTGTTCGCCTTTGGCTGTTTTGACTTCGAGTTCTGCAAAACCCTGTTGGTGAGTCCAGTCTACTTTTGCTTCCCAAAGGGGTTTGAGAGGTTCTTCGGGGAGAGTGTTACCCGTAATTTCGTACACACAACTCTTTTGACTGCTCGATCCGGCATTTAGTACCAGTATTTTCATAGTCAGCAGAAACTGATTTTTAAAGTGGTTATGGCACTAACAATTATCAGATGGTGTCGCTTGAGGAACATCTGTCTAATGTGCTGTGTCGCGAATATTTTTTTTAGCAGTTTGCATCTGCCTGCAATACATCTTTGAACCGCCTGCGGCGGGAGAAGGGAAAAGTAAACAAGTGTGAAAAATGCTGGAAAATATAGGTATTGCGAAAACACAGAGAACCAACGCATGACTGAAGCAAAGTCTACTCATACAGTACGTCGGGGGAGAATCTTCCCTGAAATTCATTGGACGGAAGAACAGAACCTGTTTTATCCTCAGTCAAAACCTGACAACGTTGTTGCTACCCATTTTTATAGTCCGATTGGATGAACGGACAGGAAATATTTATATCTTGGCAGGGGAAGAGACTGGAATCGTGATTACTCGTAACGGTAAATGGAGGTACGACGAATGAGTAAGCCTGATTTTATGGCAATGAGCAAGTCAGAACTTAAACGGTATTTGTTAGACCATCGCAATGATACAGAAGCCTTTCGTGTGCTAATGAACAAAATTAACGCTGAACCCAATCAAAAATTCTACACCGTAGATGAGGCTTACAGATTGGAAGAATTAATCGAAGCGAAACGACAATCGCAAGACAACAGTTAAACCAACTTACAAAAAATCCAAGTCGCCCTTACTAAACTTAACGAACCCCTAATCACTACAGGCGTGTGTCGTCTATTGCTATCAGCATTTTAGGACAGAATTTATGTCGTCAGTCACAATCAACTTACCCGAAGAAATTTTTAGCGCCCGTCGCCTTCCCCCAGAAGAATTTGTACGTGAAATGCGCCTCGCTGCTGCTATTTACTGGTATCAAAAGCGAGAAATCTCAATGGAAAAAGCAGCCTCAGTTGCTGGGTTAAACCGCCGGGACTTTATTGCAGCCCTCGCCCGTGAACAAGTTGATGTCTTTGCCGTTGACTTTGATGATTTAGAACGCGAGTTAAACCGTGGCTGAAATTCCTGCTATTAACACTTCCCCACTCATTTTTTTAACTAAGGGGGGTTATCTTGACTTGTTACGAATAATTAGTTCATCCATAATTGTACCTGCTGCTGTAGCAACAGAAATTCAAGCATATGGGGAGACAGACGTGACAGCAGTTGCTCTCACAAATACTGAAGAGTTGGTAGTACAAGAAACACCATCTGTCCCTGCTGTTATTCAAAGTTGGGATTTGGGTCCAGGGGAATCGGCTGTACTGACTTGGGGGTATGTAAATCCTGGTACAGAGGTAATTCTAGATGATTTAGCAGCTCGTCGCTGTGCTGGTGCTTTGGGTATTCCTGTACGGGGGACATTAGGTATCGTTCTTACCGCCAAACAAAGAGGAGTCATTCCTGCTGCGCGTCCGGTATTAGAACAATTGCGTTTGTGTGGGATGTATTTATCTGACCGGGTGATGAACCAAGCACTCTTGTTAGTTGAGGAATAAATTATTAAGCGTTGTGTAAAGGGCAAGGAAGTCCTCACGCAACCACGCACACCACCCGAAAACCGAACTCGTCGTAGTAACGATCGTCGGGGGATCGGCATAGGCGATCCGCCGAGCGGCAAGCCCGCGGAGCGGTGTTCCACGAACCGCCACGAAGCATTTTTGGTACTTTTGTACTATCATTTGTTAACCATGCACTACCATCAGTGGGTGCGTCTTGGTAAGTGTCATGCCAATCATCCTGACACCACTCCCAAACTAACCCATGCATATCATATAAACCAAAGGCATTGGGTCGAAAAATCCCCACATCTGTTGTATGTTGACGATATTGACCTTTTGGTTCAGAGGCGTAACTATCCGTTCCATTGTAATTTGCTAAGTCAGTTGTAATCGTTTCGCCAAAGTAGAAAGGTGTAGTCGTTCCTGCACGAGCTGCATATTCCCATTCTGCCTCGCTGGGTAGTCTGTAGGTGCGTCCTGTCTTCTGCTTTAAGCGTTTGCAGAATTCCACAGCATCATCCCAAGTGACCTTTTCCACTGGACGCTTTTCTCCTTTAGACTTGGAAGGGTTGTTACCCATAATTGCTTGATACTGCGCCTGAGTCACTTCATACTTGCCCATAAAAAACCCAGGAACTGTGACTGGATGTTGTGGTCCTTCGTCTAAATCTCTTTGTTTTTCCCCTGGTGGTGAACCCATGATAAATGTACCACCTGGTATCTGTACCATCTCCAAGGTGACACCGTTACCCAAGTCTTCTACAAAGTATTTCGCCTGACGGTTGCTGCGCTTGTTAATTTTTCCCTGTGCATCAACAGTGACAGTTTCAAATTTCGCGGTTTGTAGGGATATGCTTGGTGGTGTGGCTAATTGTTTCGGTGTTGGTGATGATGTAGAAGAAATATCAGATCTTATGCTGGGAGAAGGTGTTGCTGTCTCGACAACATCGTCTTTCCGTCCGAAAACACCTTGCAAAAGCTGTTCTCCGACAATAGCCAAACCAACTCCGCTTCCAATCAACCCTAACCATTGAATGACTTGCCGTCGCGGTATTGGCGTTGACTGCAGTGTTGACTGCGATGCTGGTTGTGATTTTGACTGCGGTGTCCGTTGTGGTTTTGGTTTTGGTGGTGCTGGAAGTGCTGACAACGCTTCTGCTGCTGACTGATAGCGTTCACTAAAGCGGTAGCGCACCATCTTCGTTAAAATATCAGCAAATCTCTCGCTAACATTTGCCCAATTCCGCCAAACGACTTCGCCATTCGTGGGATCTCTTGGCAAGTCGTAAGGCTTTACACCTGTGAGTGCAAAAATAGCCAGCATTCCCAGCGCATGGACATCACTCGATAGTTTTGGATATCCCGCAGCTTGTTCGTTAGGCGCATAACCCGGAGTACCAATGGCAACTGAAGCGCTGGTTTGTCCTTGAATATTTACTAAAGTGCTGATTTCTTTGACTGCACCAAAGTCAATCAATATGATCTTGCCATCTTGGCGACGACGCATGAGATTTTGCGGCTTGATATCTCGGTGGATAATATCTTGCTTGTGAACAAGTGTTAGAATTTCTAAAATCTCTCGCAAAAGTTGAGTGACTTCCTGTTCACTCCACCTCTTACCAGCTATAACTTCACTACTTAAATCATTTCCTTCAACATATTCCTGCACCAGATAGAATTCACCATTTTCCTCAAAGTGAGCAAACAGTCTCGGAATCTGGTTGTTTTCATGACCTAATCTATATAAAACCTGTGCTTCACTTGCAAACAGTCGTCTAGCAATTTGTAAAACATCTGGGTTCGGGTCTCTTGGTTTAAGATGTTTGACAACACACAATGGATGTCCAGGTAAATCCAAATTTTCTGCGAGATAAGTATCACCAAAACCACCACTTCCTAGCAGTCTGACAATTTTGTAGCAATTACGGAGAACTCTGCCCACAAACATCAGGTTTTTTCAATATGCGATGGTCTTATTTTGGCAAATTGCTTACTGAACAAGCTAGCGAGTAATAAAAGTGTACATTTTCTTGCCGAGCTTGGGAACCTCACCCTGCCCTGTCGGGCATCCCTCTCCTTATAAAGGAGACTTGGGAACCTCACCCTGCCCTGTCGGGCATCCCTCTCCTTATAAAGGAGAGGGAAAGA